>JANMFC010000337.1:0-3616 GCA_031377675.1 Pseudanabaena sp. OTE_70b_metabat_355
CAAAATCGTGAAAGAAGAAGACTTTCAGAAGGCGGTAGATTTTATAAATCACAGACCGAGAAAATCTCTTGACTATCGTACCCCATACGAAGTATTCTTTGCTTCATCAGAACCCGTTGCATTTCAAGTTTGAATCGGCGGCTTTTTTGCATACATTCGTGACCGTATTTCTTCCCTCAAACTTATTCCTCCTTTAGATTCCATTATCCAGAATTTATCTTCTCTCTATTCTTTTGGCTCTTCTTGGATTCCTTCCTAATCCTTTTACCCTACTTATTGAGCGGATACGATAAATTCATACCGAATTTCTTGTTTTGCTTCCCATTCAAAGTATTCATCAGTAGAAATTCTGGGATTATTCGGTACAGCAATCATGACTTTGTTCTCAAGTTGATGTGATACTTTCTAAGATGTTATTAATTCTCACGTCAAGGGCGATCGCTTCTCTAGGATTGCAAAATACATTAGCCTTGATGCGCGAATCATGACAAAGCCCAATTACTAACACATTAATATGCTCAATGTAGGAGGGATTTAACGCCGCTTTACCTTGTTCATATATAAGTGGGATACCTGATTGAATAATCGCTAGATTTTGAAAAAACTGATTGGTACTCGTGTAGCAGCGATCTATATATTGGTTGAGTAAATCAAAATCAACCTCACTCTTGCCTTGGATATCTCCCAGCGTATAGGCGATCATGTCAATCGGAGTGCGATCGCTGACGAACGGATTTTCTGAGTTTTTCCAAACTTTTTCAGCCGCATCCAAAACATGATTCTGCACAAATAATCTGGTTTTAAAATCCATAGGTTCCGCAGGATCTAAGCCCAGTTCAGCAAAAACTTGGCTAGTTGTGGTGCGGACAAAAGGAATATTGAGGTGAGAGGCTAGGGCGATCGCTAGCGTAGTTTTGCCCGTGCGATGTGCGCCACAGAGTCCCAGATTGCCATCAAGTTTAAATTTCATCTGGATCAATACCCAAAGCGCGTAAACGTTCGGCAAGGCGATTTGCGCGTTCGGTTGCTTGCTCGGCGCGTTGACCTTCTTGTTCGGCACGTTGACTTTCCCGCTCGGCGCGGTTGCGCTCCTGTTCTGTGCGCTGCTGTTCTTGCCAAACTTGGATTTTTGACTGCTGTAAGCGGTGATCTAGCTCTACTGATGATAAGAATCGCTGTCCATCAGGGCGCGATAATATTAATTCTTGTCCTGTTGCCCAATCGAATCTGATACCTAAAAGAGGGCTGACCCAATCCATCATGGATGGAATTTTAGTGAGGCGATCACTCACTCTCTGCCAGCCTTCTAAGACGAGATCATCAGGATCGTAAATGTAATATTCCTTGATACCATAATTTTCATAAAATCCAAATTTATCTTCTAGGGAATCAAGTCCCCGACGATCTTTGTTGCTAGGAGACAAAATCTCAAAAGCAACCTGTGGGGGAATATTATCTTCTAACCATTGCTTATAGGAGCCGCGCCGCCCTTTTGGGCGACCAATGATCACCATCACATCTGGTGCAGCCCGTTTTCGGCTATAGCGCACGGGATACCACAATAAATCCCCAGCAATAAATACATTGGGATCATCAGCAAACATGATCTCTAGATTTTCCTTGATAATCACGATCCAGCGATATTGTTCGGTATTGTCAGACATAGGATTCCCATCACTGTCGGGGTAGTCGATTTCTGGAAAAACAGGGGGCGTATCGGTACGCATTCCATTGGGAATCGCAGTTTCAGAAATTACTTCAGAGATTAAAGGTTGCAGAGTCATGGATTTGCCCTCATAAACTTGCTTTTGCTAAAAATTGCTGAATAGGTAAAAGCATAATTGCTAAGATAACGCCAATTTGATTCACATAATATTCTTGAGAATCAATGAAAACTTGGTTCTCCCTTAAGATTAAAAATTTCCAGACAGTTCCTGTAGAAACAATACCGTAAATCTCATTATAATCATGACCTTGCTGTTGATTAAAGATTTGGGAAGCGACCATTTCGGCAATACATTGCCCTAGCCCATTCTTGATATTTTCATTTTTTGCTTCCACGATCGCCATAATTGGGGCGCGGATAAAGTACTGTTCTTTGGAGAAACTAATCAAATAATCACAATAGCCTGCTAACCCTTTTTCTTTGTCAACATTAAATTCTGTGCCAGAAAAGAGGCTAATTTGATAATTAGCCAAACGCCTCAATTCAGCAAGGATCGGTGCGATCAGAAACTCAGAGCGCGATTTTTCGGTATTAATTGCGGTGGCTAGGGGCAAATATTCTATAAGAGTTTGTTGCAAATAGTCTGATGGGGTAACACCTTCTAAATTTGCAAATAAATTGCGATTTTCTTCTAGGGTTAGATTGAAGGCAGTTTGCACCTTGTCAAGTGTAGTAAAGTCACTGTAGGACATGGTTTTGACTCCTTTGATTATGTTTTTGGTTATATTTTTGGGTATGTCAATAAGTACCTCAGCTTCTTGGAGTTGTATATTTAATTATGCCTTGTATCTTAAAAGAAGGTCAAAGAGTAATCATTGACTAAGCGAAAGAAAGCAAAAGGCAAGGAAAAACTCGTATTATGCCTAGGGACACCAAGCCCGTTAGGTAGATTGAGTAATCTTTGTCTAATCAGTGGAACTGGTCAAAGCTGAACAGTATCAAAGGTCGCCCAAAACGGGTAAACCTGTATTTACAAGGATAGTTTATAACCACTGATTGCTTTCCAAGCTAATTCTTTACAAACGAGAGCTAAAAAAATGAGTAGAGACAAAGAGGTAGATGTATTAGGAATTGATATCAGCAAAGCCAAATTTGACGTGGCTTTACTCAAAGGTAACGACAAAAACAAAAACAAGGTATTCACCAATAACCTTGAAGGATTTACCGATTTACAAACATGGCTGATCAGCCAAGGCGTAACCAATTTGCATGGCTGTATGGAGGCAACGAGCATTTACGGAAATGCTTTAGCAAGATTCTTGGTTGCCGCAGGGTACAAAGTTAGTATCGTCAATCCATCACGCCCAAAAGCCTTTGGTCGTAGTGAGTTGAGTCGGACAAAAACTGACCGTGCTGATGCTAAGGTAATTGCTAGATTTTGTGCCGCCTTGCAGCCTGCGGCTTGGGTTCCTCCTGCTATTGAAGTTGAGCAATTGCAAGCATTGGTGCATCGTTTGGATAATTTAACCGCGATGCAGCAACAGGAGCAGAATCGCCTCGCTACCGTTGATCCAATTTTAGTTGAGTCAATTACTGCTCATGTTGATTTTCTCAATGAGCAAATTGCCGCCACTAAAACTCGTATCCGCGACCACTTTGATGCTCATCCGCATCTGAAGGTGCAACGCGATTTGCTCACTTCGATTCCTGGTATTGCCGAAACCACTGCCACAGTCATTATCGCGGAAATTCGCGACCTTGATACCTTTGACAGTGCTGACCAGCTTGCTGCTTTTGCGGGGCTGACTCCACAAGAGTTTTCTTCTGGTTCTTCGGTTCATGGCAAGCCACGCTTGTCTAAAATCGGCAATTCTCGCCTCCGTAAGGCTCTTTACATGCCTTCCATTGTTGCTCGCCGTTATAACCCGTTTATTCGCGCTTTCTGCGATC
>JANMFC010000342.1:0-2453 GCA_031377675.1 Pseudanabaena sp. OTE_70b_metabat_355
CGGGGAATTGAGATACTTTGGCATCTCTTCACTCAGAGTTCTGCCCCCAAAACCAATCACCCGACCGCTGACATCAGTAATGGGAATCATTAAGCGATCGCGAAAGCGATCATAAAATCCATTTCCAGTCTTGCGCGAAACGATTAAACCCGCTTCTTCCACTAACTTCATGGGGATTTGTTTTTGCTGTACCAAATACCCCATAAGAGTTTCCCATCCCGCAGGAGCATATCCCAGTTGGAACTTTTGGATGGTCTCTTTGCTCATCTGTCGCTTGTCAGAGAGATAAGCTAACGCTGCCCGACCTTGATGTGCATACAAAGCGTGTTGATAGAAGCTAGTTGTTAATGCCATCACTTCATAAAGGCGATCGCGATGAGAGATTTGACGTTGAATTTCTTTGGCTCTTTCAGGCTCTACGGTCTGAATAGGAACGTTATAGCGTTTAGCCAGATCTAAAACTACATCAGAGAACGATCGCTTATCGATCTCCATCAAAAATTTGACCGCACCACCTGCTGCCCCACAATTAAAGCAGTGATACATCTGCCGCGATGGATTGACGGTCAGCGCAGTGGCATTGGTTCCATTATGAAAAGGACAAGCTCCCCGAAAATTCGCACCACTTTTGCGTAGCACAACCCGTTCAGACACGATATCAACGATATCTGTACGTTGATTTACTTCATTAATCGTATCATCGTGAATTTTGAATGGAGTAGACATGATAGCGATCAATATTGCGGTCAATATAACTAATATTCAAATACCCAAATCGCCCAACCCTTAGCAGTTACTGTGATTACGTAGCCAATCGATAAACGACTGGTTATTTTTTCAACTTCTTTCCAATCAGAACTAGCTCGAAACAGGCTGTAAGTCTTGCCATTGTATGCGATCGCTGTTATCGGCTTCTCTAATTCATCGATCTTGATATGACGATATTTAATCTCCGCAGGCAAAATTACAAAGTTAGCTGTTTTCCCGCCCAAACGATATAGCTCATTTTCGTCTAATGTATCAAATTCATTGTTGTTGCTTTTGTCATCAGTCATAAACTTTTTCCTATTCTCACTCAAATCTAAGTATAGCTAAGTCAAGATTGCTTGAGTAGAATGATTTTTTTGTGAATTACGAATTGCGAACTCTGAACTCGCTCGCACCATATATATTTGGCTAACTATCCTCATATTTTCTTGGATGATTTGGACTGACGGCAAACAATGGAGCTATATCGGCGGCAAGACTGAAGCTAAAGTCAAAAAGCTTACTCGTAGACGGGCGATCCCCTTAATACATCAAATATCCGATGGCATTGGGTAGAAGGGTATTCTGAACAATATTGCCTTGATATACAATAATTTTTCCCCCTAAATTATTTGTTTTATGCCTCCTCAATTGCCTCTCCATATCCAAATGATGCAGATGATCACTGGGTACTGGGTATCTCAGTGTATTTATGTAGCTGCAAAACTAGCGATCGCCGATCATCTCACAACACCACAAACTTATGATGTTCTCGCTCTTAATACAGGCGCAAATCCTAATGCTCTATATCGAGTTCTCCGCGCTCTAGCCAGCGTGGGCATCTTTACCGAGACCGAACTGGGAACTTTTGCGATGACACCACTTGCCGAGCTTTTACGCAGTGACAGCCCAGCAACTCTCTGCCCCACCGCGATTATGATGGGTGAGCCAGAGCATTATCAATCATGGGGAAATTTACTCCATAGTGTGAAGACAGGTGAACCTGCTTTTGATCAATACTTTGGCAAGGGTGTGTTTGAATATTTTGGAACTAATCCTGAAGCCGCTAAAATTTTTGAGCGCTGTATGGATAATTTCTCACAAGTTGAATTACGAGCGATCGCCCCAACCTATGATTTTTCTAAATTTAAAGTGCTGGTAGATGTAGGTGGTGGTTATGGCGAATTATTAGCCACGATCTTGCAGCAATCCCCTGACAGCCAAGGTCTTTTGTTTGACGAGAAATATGTGATCGATAATGCGACTACGACCTTAGACAAACATGGTATTAGCGATCGCTGTCAACTTGTGAGTGGTAGCTTTTTTGAATCTGTCCCCAGTGGTGGTGATGCGTATTTGCTCAAGCATATTGTCCATGACTGGGATGATGAGAGAGCGATCGCAATTCTGAGAAATTGTCAGCAAGCAATGAATGAAGACAGCAAAATTCTCGTCATGGAGCAGGTTGTTCCTGCGGGAAATACTCCTGGGGCGGCGAAGATGTTGGATATCAATATGCTTGTCATGTGTCCTGGTGGTAAAGAGCGTACTGCTTCAGAATATGAATATATCTTTGAGCAGGCTGGACTAAAGCTGCTCCGCATCATTCCCACTGCTGAAGATATTCACATCATTGAAGGCTGTAAGGAATGAAAATTTAATAAAGCCCAAAATTGTTTCGGCGAGCGAAGCCCGCCGAAACAATT
>JANMFC010000369.1:0-1869 GCA_031377675.1 Pseudanabaena sp. OTE_70b_metabat_355
CCGTCGGCACTAACCAACACTCGACCCATAAAAAAAATACAAATAAAAACCAAAACGTTTGCGGGGCGGCGCTTTGCGCCGCACCGCTAATTTTTGAGTGGGAAGGGAGTAACTACTTCCAGCCCGAGTATTGTTCGCAGATGGTATTTGCCTTTTTGCCTTTGGCAGTTTCAGCATATCCAACCAAATTACCAAAGAAATTTTCAGGTGTTTCATGCCACATGCATTGACACCAAGCTTGAGATTTGGTCACTCCCCTATAAGGACTCGACTCTTCGCCGCCACTATATATGCTGTTACCATATATCAAACATTGTTCATACTGTTTCTGATCTGCTCCAGCAGGAATAGGATCATATTGTTGTGCCATGCTGGATTGGACAATACCGCCCCAAACAGAAGACATTAGCAATACTAGGGATGCAGACAGAAAACTCTGTTGCTTAGAAGCAAGTTTTAGTTTCATTTAGACCTCATGTATTTCGTCTATGCAATACGATTTTACCTGCGCCATTGCACTTTGGGTAAAATTTGTTTGTGATCAATGCGATCGCGATATTTGACGGCAAAATTTAGCAAAGAATCAAGTAACGCATCGGAGAGGAAATGGGGTTGCAAGCCAAGATCGAGAAGATTGGTATTCTTGGCATTGAAATAATGATCTTCAAGCTCCACACGCGGATTGTCGATGTTTTGAACTTCGACTTTAATCCCAAGAGTTGCTCCTGCTTTCTGCACCATCAGCGCCAGATCACGGATCGAGAAAAGCTCGGTAAATTGGTTAAAGACACGCATTTTGCCAGCTTCCGCAGGTGTAGCGATCGCCAATTCAATACAACGTACAGTATCGCGAATATCAAGGAAACTGCGAGTTTGTCCGCCCGTGCCATAAACAGTCAGAGGATGTCCGATCGCCGCTTGGATACAAAAACGGTTGAGGGCTGTCCCAAATACACCGTCATAATCCAAACGATTAATTAGCAATTCATCGGAGCCAGTTTCTTCGGTTAGTACACCGTAAACCACGCCTTGATTAAGATCAGTAGCTCTTAAGCCCCAAGTCTTACAAGCAAATTGGATATTGTGGCTGTCGTGAACCTTGCTGAGGTGATAAAAACTACCTGGTTGTTTGGGATAGGGAAGGGTATCTTTGCGACCGTTATGCTCGATGGTGATGTAGCCTTCTTCAATATCAATGTTGGGAGTACCGTACTCGCCCATCGTACCGAGTTTGACTAGATGACAATCGGGATTATGTTCTTTGATTGCGTACAGTAGGTTGAGTGTGCCAACTACATTATTAACTTGGGTGAGTACGGCGTGTTCGCGATCGATCATCGAGAAGGGGGCGGAGCGCTGTTCACCAAAATGGACGATCGCCTCTGGCTCAAAACGACGAAATGCACTCTGCAAAAAATCATAATTAGTGATGTCACCAATAAACAAGTCAATCTGCTGACCTGAGACGGCTTGCCACTTGTATATGCGCTCCTGTATCGAAGCGATCGGTGTCAGAGTCGCCACTCCTAACTCATTGTCCCAATGTCGGCGAATCAAATTATCTAAAACACCAACTTCGTATCCTTTATTAGCAAGATGTAAAGCTGTCGCCCATCCGCAATAACCGTCGCCACCAATTACCAGTACTTTCATGAATTCTGTAGCTTACAAAAACTTTGAGTTGCAGTTTCCAGATCAACCCTATCAGGATTTGCATCACTTGTGATCCACGCGACCGAAATTCGTTCAGTTCTGTGTGTCTAGCAATACATACAGCGCTTTGCGCTGACTTAAACCCCACATAAATCGCTAAAAGTGGCGCTTTTACAAATTTATCTTTACTACTTAACTAGAGAGTTGCGGCGCGAA
>JANMFC010000376.1:0-5188 GCA_031377675.1 Pseudanabaena sp. OTE_70b_metabat_355
CGATCCTCATACACTCTTTGGTTTTCAGGCAATACCCAGAGCGCACATAAGCCTTTAGTAACGTACTTGCCATTCATCACAATTAAAGCTTCTTTTAAATTTTGTTGATTTTGCTGACAAGCTTTGAGATTGTCCTTATTCCAATCCAAAATATTCCGAGCGAGTTTGCCATCATCACTAGCCAACCACTCTAAATCCTTTGCAGACTGAGGATTTAGACTAGATGGCGATAATACCTTAGCGATCGCTAAACCCGAAGCAATACCGCAGGTCAACCCAATCGCCAACATCCCCGCGCCAATGAAAGCGATGAAAGACCAGCCCAAATACTTACGATCTTGAGACTCACTTTTTTTATTCGCAACTATTTGGCGATTGCTAACTACCTCTTTCCCGTTACCGTTTAATTCCCGCATTGAAGACGACAAAGACTTAGCAAACTTCTGGATACCAACCTCGAAACCTTTGTTTAAAGCCTCCCGTATTAGCGTCGGTCCCGTAGCTATGGTTGCTGCAACCTGAGCATTAGATAAAAATATTGCGATATAAGGATCGTCATGGGGAATGCCTGATTTAGCCACAATCTCGTAAATCTTTGCCTTCACCGTAGGCTCGTAGTCGTGAATTGCTATATCCAGATAACTTGTAGATGGGCGATCGCTATTTGTCATACTAATCTTTCACTTATTTTTTCTGAACGCTTGTAAAAATATTGGTGTCGTCAAAAGCACTATAAGCATTCCGCAAAAAAGTTTTGATTTGATTTCTACCGATAATTCCAAACTCAGCGTAATTGACTGCATCGGAGAACATCATCCGTTTAGCATTTATCTCAATCCGCTTAGCATCACCCAACTTAGGAAAATCAATTACGGAAACTGCATACTCCTCAATGGCTTTCTGGATGACCTCATGACTGTTGAAATATTCCCACTCATCACAACGCCCCATATTTTTGATGAATACATGGGGAATATAGCCCTGATAATGCTCCAGAGAATTAATAAATAATTCGATAGAATCGCTCTCACCATCGCTTACAAACCACTTAACAAACGAAATATTATTTTCCTTACCAAGTTCTAATAAACCCTTTGCATCGATCCACATAGATACAGCGCGATGAACTTGTGCAGGCAGATTGACAACGACCATTTTTTTGAATGCATAATCAAAAATAAGATCTGGATTATCCGCTAATTTTTCATTCTCAGAAAAAAACGCAACCTTACAGTCTTTATAGATATTCAACATCGTAGGATTACTGCGATCGGTCTCAATGCCGACATGAAGAATATTATTATCAATGCAATACTGAATCATCGTGCGAGCAACCCAACTCTTACCCACACCACCCTTTTCGCCATCAATTAAATTAATTATCGCCATATCTGAAATTTAGTACTTATTAAAATGTTTGAGCATCTCGGCTTGTCTTCGTTTCTCAGTTGCATCTTCATCATCGTTAGAGTCCACAGAATCTACAATATTGATCTTAGGTACAATACTTTTTGAAGCAGCAGAATGCTTGTTTTTACTAGGTTTTAGACTAGTAGAAGCATTATCCAGAGACTTTTGTTCGATAGATAGATTCATGGCAGTGTCATCTGGTTCTACCACAGGTTCCCCTAGCGCATCAGCCGATAAATCAACTTTAGCGACACTGCCTTTTTTTGCTTTTTTAGGTAGCTTAGCCTTAGATGATTGCCTAGCTTCGCGCTTAGATTGCCATAGGGAATTCTCCCGTTCTTTCTTGATGGTTGCTAGATATGAAGAAATAGTTTGAGGACTAATATCGAGATGAAATTCCTCCAGAAACTTTTCCGATATATCTTTATACGAATATCGCTTTTGGCGCATAAATTTAATGCAATCCTCCAGCACTCGTATCGCTTCCATCAGAGAATTAATCTCATCCTTAGTACTAAATTTGTCTGGAAGATTGCTCCATTTAGTCGAAGCATCCAATAGTTTTTCTCGTGAGATCCTTAAGTCGGACATGAAAACATTTGTATCGCAGTTGCTTAGTGAATTTAACATATTGCCAAAAAAAAGCAATCGCTAGATAAGCCATATAGCGAAAATAATTTTAGATAAAATGTATCTAATTAATATCCCCTTAAGTCCAGTAAAATCGAAATAAATTTATATAAAATCTATCCAATTAGCCATATAAATTGCAATCCAAATCTTATTAAATGTTTACAAATGAAAATATGAATAGAGCCATTAGTAATACGATTCAGTCAATAGATTTACTCGCTCATATATCATCTTCGCCTAAGAACGAGATTGCGTAGTTTCAGCGGTGAATGTCGCATGGAGCAAGCCATGCTCAATTGTCTGCCAAAAATCGCTAACGCTTTTTTGACAGGCAATTGACCGCTTGCCAAAGGGGAGAAAACCCCCTTGGAACCCCCCGAAAAAAACTTTGTTTTTTGTCAAAATAGAAATAAAATCAGGGGTAATGTAAAATTATTGATTAATCAGAAAACTAGAATAAAATGTCCCTTGATGAGAGAATTACAATTAGGCTAAGCAAAGAAGAAAAGGAGAGACTTCAACAGAAAGCAGATGACTTAAATCTAAAGCTAAATAAATTGGCGAGATTGAAACTGATTAATGTGGAAGTTGCAGAAACAAATAAAATAGTTTCTGTAAACTGGAAATATTACAAGCAACTCTGCAAAATGGATTTCCAATTGCAAAAGATTGGTACGAATATCAACCAAATAGCCCATAATGCGAATTTAAGCATGCAGATGGGCAGCCCAATGCTGGCAGAAGTCAAAAAACTAAATGAGATGTCTGCTGTAATCGAAGAAGCGAGAAGCTTGATAAATGATGCATGTAGCCATATAAAGTCGATTGAGGGAACGCACTAAAAAATGATTGGCAAAATTATCAAAGGTAAGAGTTTTAAAAGTTGCTTGGCATATGTGCTAAGGAGACCAGCATTCGAGATTATCAATATGAATGTAATGGGGGAAACTGCGACCGAGATAGCAGCAGAATTTGAAATGATGCAAAAACTGCGTCCAAAACTTACTCGAGCAGTTTGCCATATCACGCTTAGTATTAGTCCTAATGAAAGTCTGAGTGATGAATCGTGGACGCAAATCATCGATCGCTATTTCCAAGAGATGGGTTTCACCGATAATTTTTTCGTTGCCGTAAAACACAATGATAAAAATCACGAACACGTACATCTAGTTACCAGTCGCATCCGCTGTGATGGCACAGTAGTATCCGATAGCTGGGATATGCTACGCAGCCAAAAGGTAATCAGGCAAATAGAACAAGACTTTGGCTTAACGCCAGTAAAAAACAGTTGGGAAAGCACTCGGCAAGCACCGACCATAAGTCAGATACATCAAGAACTAGAGACAGGGATTCCTACGGTAAAAAAACAACTTGCTGAAAGGATAGATCGTGCATTGGCAAATGTAACTACCCTGCCAACATTGTTGCAGCAATTAGAACTCGACGGTCTTGAAGTAAAAATCAGTCGTGACCGTCAAAACGCACCAACAGGAATCAGCTATAAACTTGATGGCGTGAGCATGGCTGGATGTAATGTGGGAAGTTCGTACTCGCTACCAAAAATACTTAAACGGCTAGAATCTAAATCCAATCAGCAAGAAGATGTAGTCACCAGCAACCACGAAAATAATGAAAAAATCGAAAAAACAATCAATGACAAACCAAATATCCAAAAAGCCTTTGATACATTTCACATCGCCAACGCGATCGAGGAAAAAATTAAAATTGGCATGACGATGCCGCAGTTTATCGAAGAATTAAAACAATCGGGAATTGAATCCTACGTTAAATTCACTCGTTCTAACAAAATCAAAGGTATCTCCTACAGCATTGGCATTGAAAGCATTCAAGGTAACGAGTTAGGTAAAAAATATAGTTGGGGCGGCTTGCAAAAATATTTGCAAGTAAATTACGATGCGACCCGCGATAATCCATTGATTAAAGCGATGCAGAGTAATGACTCAAAACCCGTGAAGCAATCTGTCGTGTCATATCAACAAGATAGACAATCTGTACCAGAAAATAATTTGGTGGAAATGGTACAAGAAATCGAAAGGCTGAAATCGCTACAATCCCCCGAACAAATACCGAAGAAAGTTCAACCAGAACCCGAAAATAGTGATGAGTTATTAGCGCAACAACAGCTATTAATTGTTCAGGCGCATCGGATTGCGGCGATTTGCCACGAGATGCTGGACGAACTGGGAACAAATTATTTTGGTGAAGACGGTAAAAATAATTACAGAATTGAGAGATCTGGCGATCGCCTCACTGTGCAGAGATTAAAGGGCGATTTGTCAGTAATTTTAGAAATGTCTGGCGATGAGATTGTTTATGCCAATTTACATCAAATGGACATACGCCGATTTGAAAATGCATGGCAGTTAAAGCAATCTCAGCAACAATCAAGTTCAGAGCGACATCCGCTAATACCTTAATTTACGAAATAGAGTCCATAGCAAAAACACCTCCCATAAAAATGATTAGCAAAATTATCAAAGGTAAGAGTTTCAAAAGTCGCTTAGCCTCCGTGCTGAGAAAACCATCATCCGAGATTATTAATATGAATGTCGGTGGAGAAACTGCCACCGAGATGGCAGAAGACTTTGAACTGACACAACAACTACGACCAAGGCTAACTCTAGCAGTTTGCTATATCATGCTTAGTATTAGTCCCAATGAGAGTCTGAGTGATGAATCATGGACGCAAATCGTCGATCGCTATCTCGAAGAGATGGGTTTTACGAACAACTTTTTTGTCGCCGTAAAATGCAATGACAAGCAGCACGAGCATGTCGATATAGTTGCCAGTCGCATCCGATGTGATGGGACAGTCGTATCTGATAGCTGGGAGAGAATACGGAGCCAAAAGGTAATCAGGCAAATAGAAAAAGACTTTGGTTTAATCCAAGTAAAAAACAGTTGGGAAAGTGATCGGCAAGCACCAACCAGAAGTCAGATAAACATAGAACTACAGACAGGGATTCCTACGGTAAAAAAACAACTTGCCGATAAGATCGATAGTGCATTGGCAAATGTAACTACTATGCAAGAGTTGCTACAGCAATTAGAACGAGACGGAGTTGAAGTAAAAATCTGTCGAGACCGTCAAAGCATACCAAAAGGAATCAGCTACAAACTTGAT
>JANMFC010000386.1:0-6933 GCA_031377675.1 Pseudanabaena sp. OTE_70b_metabat_355
TCCAGCGTAACCGTCAATATGCCTACCGCCACAAGCCTTATTCTAGCGTTGTACATTGTCATTAAGTAAAACTTATTGCAAATGAGTTTGTTTTTGAAACCCTTGTACAGAGAGTGTTTCAGAGATAACGGGAAAAGTAAGGTTTTGATAGAAGTCAAGCATTTTTGCTGATGCTTGCTTGATTTAAAGTCGCTAGAGTGTTGCAATGTCTCGGATAATTCCTCTATAGCGTGGATTGCTAACTAATAATTGGCAATGCCCGCTATTTTTGTTTGATCTTAAAGCCCCAAGAGAGAGTAGCGATGCTTTGCATCGCTACTCTCTCTTGGGGCTTTACAACTCAAGAATGGACAGAACCATCGGGCAAAATTGTGCCTGTTAAGTTCACACTGGTGAGCTTAACCATGATCTTTTCGCCAAAGCCAATTTTTGCACCGCGCATATCTGCCCCACTTAAGTTAGCGCCACTGAGATCAGCTCCGATTAAGTTGGCTTCGCGTAGATCAGCTTTGTGTAAATTAGCTTGAAATAAGTTAGCTCGAAATAGGTTTGCGCCACGCAGATTGGCTTCTTGTAGATTGACGCGATGTAAGAAAGCATCGCTTAAATCGGCGTGGCTAAGATTTGCCTTGCTGAGATTTCGACCTTCCAGATATTTTTCGCGTAGATTTGCGCCACTCAAGTCGGCTCCAATTAAATCGCCTGTGGTTGCGGGTGATTTTGGGGTTGATGGTTGTTGGTAATAATCTTGATAACCTTGAGATTGGTAATTTTGGGATTGGTAATTTGAAGATTGATAATTGGTGGAAGCGCGATCGCTAGTTTGCTGTTGACTTGCCTGACGAGGTTGACTAGCTTGACGAGGTTGACTAGCCTGACGAGGTTGATATTGGTTTTGATATTGATAAGATTGGCGCGAACTAGGTTTAGGCTTCTCTTGTCTAGTTTGAGCCGTCGCCTCTTTTTGTTCCACTGCTTTTCGTAAACTATCTCTGGCGTGATTAATTTCCTTCAGCTTTTCTTGCGCGTGAAGCTGCTGCTGCACATTTTCTCTAGGAATGCGATCGGGATGCCACAACAAAGCCAAAGCTTTATAAGCTTTGTTGATATCTTCTAAGGTGGCGTTAGACGACAACCCCAAAAGTTTGTAGCAATGCTTAATGTCCATTTTCTTCGATATAGGCGCGATCGCCGCCTGACTGCTGGGCTTGCAATAGGGATTGCTCCGATAGCGCCACTAATTCGGCAAAGCTAATATCCGATGATTCACTTACCATTTGCTGATTATCCAACGCTTTAACTACCCCCCCGATGCTAACAGTCAAGGGAAACAACAATCCTGATGATACGGCGATCGGATGACTCCGAATGCTGGCTAGGAAATCATTGCCAAGTTGAATAGCACTTTCGGGGACAAGATGAGGAGTAACACAAACAAACTCATCTAAACCATGACGATAGATCAAACTTTTTGCCCCACTAGCATGACTCAATCGCCCTGCGATCGCCTTAATCGCTTCATTGCCAATCGTGACACCATAGGACTGACTGATATGTTGGAAGCGATCAATATCAATTATCAATACGCTTAAGAATCCATACTCTTTGTAATTACCTTGTCCTTGAAACTGCCGCATCAATTTCGGAATTACCTGCTCAAAGGCGGACTCACTCAAAACTTTAGTTAAAGGATCAGACAAACTAAGCGCATCAAGTAAGTCGCCATTAGCCAATAATCTCTGATTAGTCCATACCAAAGATTGCGTCAAAGCACTAACGCGAATCCCCGTGCGTAATCTTGTTTTTAGCTCAGAAGCATCGATGGGATTGACCAAAAATTCATCGGCTCCCGTATCTAACCCAATTTGGCGCTGGGTCGCATTGACGGCTTCAACGAGCAAAATGAAGTAGGTATCCATTAGTTCTGGATGGGCTAGATTCGATTTGACCCGATGGCATAGTGCTAAGCCTGAAATATCATCGATCGCCCAATCAGCAACAACGATCGCAGGCTTTTTTTGGAGAATTATTTCCCAAGCCTTTTCACCACTGGTTTCAACGATGCAATTGTACTTTTCTGCTGTCAGGATATCTGCGATCGCCTTTGTAAGTTGCAGATCACTACTAACAAACAGGATGAGCGAGTTATGACGGTAATATTTCAGTTTACGAAAATCCAAAGTATTTGCCTCGCCATCCCTAAATTTAATTGCAAATAATTGCAATTATTTAATTGCAATTATTTGCCCAGTTTTGCACAATTAAGCGCAGTTATTTTTTACCCCACCCAAAAAGCCCACCTTTCTTTTCGGGAGCTTTTTCAGGTGTTTTTGTTGGAGTCGCGACATTTACTTGACTCAGATATTTCAGCGCCGTTGGCTCTTTCGGATCAAGTTTGAGCGCTTTTTGAAAGCTAGATTTAGCGATCGCATTGGAATTTTGGTTCATTTGTACCAAGCCCTTAAGAGCAAAGACCTTAGCATTATTGGGATCAAGTTTTTCCGCAACCAGCAATTCCTTAAGCGCCTCTGTCCATTGTTTTTTACTAATGAACAATTCCGCCATATTTAGATTTCGCAGCGCTGGAGATTGGACAACCTTTGGGGCAGAATTTACTTCTTGATTAGTATTGCTGGGAGCAGGGTCGGCAATGCTAGAACCAAAGTTGAGAGTTGACTGGGTAAACAAATAAACGAGGTTCAACTCGCTCAGGACTGCGGAATATTCCAAAATTGAGTCTAAGGTTTCATATTGCTTCGGTGCAATCTGATCAACATATTGTTTATAGGTAAACTCGTGGGGAGTTCGATATAGCTTTTGAGCAAGGTCATTACTAAGTTTAGGTACTTCTTGCTTTTCCTTTCTCTTTTGAGCAAACATTCGCAAAGTTGCTAGGTATTCCCCACGCTCCCGATCGCTATTGAGGAGTTGATAGGCGGGACCGACCATCTTGGCTAAATACTGAGTCGCCATCTGCTTCTCTTCAAGGGTTTTCCCGAAGATGTCAGGATGTAAAATTTTAGCGAGTTTAATATATTTTTTGCGGATTTGTTCAGGGCTAGTGGTTAACGGTAAACCGAGTACGGCGTAATGATCGCTGATACCATAGCTAGCAAGTCCTTGGTCGATTTTGAATTTGATTTTAAGGTTTTCTGGCTTTCCCATAGGTTCCACCTCTTGAGTATCTGTTCGAGTTTACCGTCTTGACGCATATCTGCTAAAGCCTGATCCACGGCTTTCTTGAGAGACAAATCATCTTTGTTGATCATTGCCACCAACCGAATTGGGATCAAAGGCTCACCGACAATTATAAAATTGGGATTATTTCGTACTTGCCATACGGCTATCGGTTCATCAAGAATCATCGCATCAAGTTGGCGATCGCGTAGTTGGATCACCATCCGATCAAGATCCCTTGATGAAAATAGCCGAATAGCATTGCCTCTGTTTTTATTATAGGTTTCAGCGATCGCTGCGCCTCCGCTATTTGCCACAACTCCCACCCGTTTGCCGATCATATCGCGCAACGATTTAATTTGTGTGCCATCAGATCGGATCAGTAAGCGTTGGGAACTCCGATAATAGGCGGTGCTTTCAATAAATTTTCCCTTACTGTCACCTGTTTCCAGCGCCCCTTCTTCCCTTGCACTGAGCAGTAGATCAACTTGTCTGGAAGCAAGATTTTCAGGTTGAGTTGTCCAAGGAATATTGATCGGACGTGGCTCAATATTTAATCTTGTGGCAATTTCTTGGATTATTTCCATCTCAAACCCATCATAAAATTGGGTTTTGCCATTCCAAAACATATAGGGACCGCCAAGTGAGGCATCCATCCCCACTCGCAAATGTCCGCGCCGCGTCACGATCGCTAAACTGCTATCGTCAGCAAATACTGGGTTAATTAGTGGCGTTATGGCGATCGCGCTAATCCCCAAACTTAAACCGATATTTAAGGCGGTATAGATTGCTAAGGAGGTGAGTTTGTGAGCAAACTTAAACATTAATTTTGAACATTAATTATTGGATCAAGCGATCACTATAAATATACCAAAAATATAAAACCCCTAAAAAATATCGCGCACAGCGTGCGCGATATTTTTTAGGGGTTTTAATTATGAGCTAAAACAGGCTTGCCTGTAGACACAGCTTGTTCAATGATATCAGCCGCACGGCTTACACCACCTGAATCGGAGATCGCTGTTTGCAACCTCACTGCATTTTCCTTATAGGAATTTTCCGTCAATACCTTTTGAACAGCCGTTCTCAACCGAGACACATTTAATTTTTTAAGCGGTATCGCTTCACCACAACCAGACCAAGCAATCCGAGCCGCTACACCTGGTTGATCATTGGCAACAGGAATCGCCACCATCGGCACACCATTCATCAAACATTCCATCGACGTATTCATACCTGCATGAGTAATCATCAAAGCTGCTTTTTGTAGAATTTCTAACTGAGGTGCATACTCAACCACCAAGGGAGTTCCCTTTAAAGTTGGCAAATCTTTCAGTTTTGTAGCACCGCCCAAAGAAATTACCAATTGAGCATCAAAATCTGCACAGGCGATCGCAATATCTTCAAATACACCCAGCAATCGATTTTGTAACGTTCCCATTGAGGCGTAAATTAACGGCTGTCCAGTCAACTTCTCATAGGGAAAGCTCACCGACTGCCGACTGCTAGCAGAATGGTAAGGACCTGTAAAATGAAAATGTGGTGGTAATTCCTGACGGGGAAACTCAAAAGCGGCTGGAGCTTGACTAATTTGAGCAAGTTGGGAATAGCGTTGATTAGGATTTGTATAAAGCGAAAGATTATGTTTCTGGCGAAAATCATTGAGCGCTTCGGTAATTGGTTGGGCGGCGCGACTAAGGATCTGATAGCCTAGCTTATTTCGCAAAATCCCGATCCAGCTTGGATCATAAGCCCAATCCGTATTAAAAGGAGGAATTGATGGCTCTCTATTCAATACAACCGCACTACAGACTGTCACAAAAGGAATACCCAAGTAATCGGCAACTGTTCCGCCCTGTGAAGCACCCTGATTAACCAGTAGAGCGTCCACTCCTAATTCTTTCATTTTGGCTGGCGCTTCTTGAAGCAAGGTGACTGCTTCTAAGGTCAAAAACTTGATTGTGTATTTTAAGGCGGCTAATCCTTTGAGTTTTCCTAATTCAGCAAATATTTGTTTAGTGATTCCCAAGGGAAACTCTTTTTCCCCGATCACCTGAAATTCGATCCCCGCCGCCACTGCTTTGGGTTGAGTATCTAATATACCAAATAGGGTGAGACGATGACCACGCTCTTGTAGCTCTTGCCCCAAGGGAAGCATGGTATGTAGAGGTCCTGTGGAACCAGGGGAAATTATGCCAAAATGCGTCATATTTTTTAGCTGCGATCGCCATCTCAAATAGTGTATCTAAGAGCATACCCTGTAGACATAACAGAGAAAAGTTTAAAAGTGTCGCAAAGCGACACTTTTAAACTTTTCTCTGGGTTTCATGCTGGAGCAAAGCGCGGTAGGTTATTCAAAATTATTGGCTGGTTTCGCTGATCGATAGTCTATAAGTAGTGCGATCGCCATTTTCAATCCCAACCCAGATTTCATATTTTCCTGATATCCACGCCCCTGACAGTTCGGGATTTTTGCCACTACGACAATAAATTCCATCAGGACCTTTCACCAACAACGATAATTCGCGATCGCCTGCTAGCTTTAAGCTCAACTGCCCAAAATCTTTTTCGAGCTTCAGAGTATGGTTAGGTGTCTGATCCGCTAAGCCTTGGCATTGTCCATTAGCTTTACTAGTAGCGATCGCCTGTAACGGCTGGTCGCCACCAGTTTTCCCAGAATAAACTTGGGGATCAGGAGTAAATTTGGGCGCGATCGATCTCAAAACTTCTTGGCTCATTGTTGGCGAAACAAATGATAACGCCAACAGCAAGGTTGGCGAGAGCGTCAATCCCAAAAAAGCGATCGGTAATTTTAATAATTTCATTACTGGCGTGTTTCACTCAAATACAACGTGTATGCAAAAGACTGATTAGAGTTTTTAGAACCAACCCAAACTTGGTAATCACCTTCAGGTAAGCGACCGTTGGGCAAGCTCAAACTAACTTGTGGTAAACGCCCCTTTGACTCATTATCAGCGCAAATAGTCAGTCCCCTTGGACCTTTAATCAACATCGTTGGGTCATCATTAATATTTGTGGTGGAGGCAACCAAAAAATCTAACATCGGAAAAGGAGCAGTTAAAGTAACTGTGTGATTTGGTTCAGTATTCGCGTATCCACGACAATTGTCACCAATTTTGGCAATACTTGCCAGACTAATACTGCCGCCCGTACGACCAGTCAACTTTCTAGGATCGTCCCGAAAATTTCTATTTAAAGAAGTTGCAGTTTGAGCAGAGCCTGACGCGGAGATCGCCAATAACAGCACAATATTTGCTAAGGCTACCCACTTTAATTTTAGATTAAGTTTAAATTGACGATTTTTATAGATGCCCATATTAGACTCCATTAACGATGGGATGTACTACTCGACATCTCTTATCAGAACATTAACGACAGAAATAATTTGAGTTTAGTTCCTTAAAACCCAAGAGAGCGCCGCCTCTCTCTCTTGGGTTTTGCCTTTGTCCTAACATTGATGACTATAGCTATATTTCAGCTATATTTCCGAATCAGCTTATCTGGGCTTCAAGTTAGCGAAAAACGGTGTAAATGTTTTTTGGATTTATGTAACGAAATATTAAGATATTACCGTCATGACGGTATAGAGTCTTGACAGTTTTAGGCTATGGCTGTAGTTTTAGTTTCATACCTAGGTATTCAAAGTTCTTAATTATTTATGCAAGACAAGCAAAAGGTAACGTTCTATCTTCCTGAACGGCTACATCAGCAGCTTAAGATCCGCTCAGCAATTGA
>JANMFC010000397.1:0-13057 GCA_031377675.1 Pseudanabaena sp. OTE_70b_metabat_355
CCGCAGGGTGCGCCTCTCACAACTTATTTTGGATTGCTATATATCAAGAATTACCCGTGCTGTTTTGGGCTTGGAAATGCAAATTAAAACCGAATTAGCATCTACAGAGGCAGTTGGGGCTGATTCATAATCAACTTCTCCTTCAGAAATCTTGCACGCGCAAGTACCACAAACTCCAACACGACAACTATGATCGGGATAGATATCATTTGCCTCTGCAAATTCTAAAATCGTGCTATCGACAGGATTCCAATTGAGGGTTTTGCCAGACTTACTGAATACTATTTCAATAGAATCATGTTCTTGAGTTAAAGCCTGAGTTAAACCCAGTGCTGGTTCTGACTTCTTAGGCTTAGCTTTGGCAAAAGATTCAAATAGAACCTTACTGTCAGGTACACCCCAATCTCTCAAACCAGATCGGAGCGAGTCCATAAATGCTGGCGAACCGCAGAGAAAATAATCAGCCACTGTAGAACCTGCCAATTTCTGCATTTCTGGCGCAACCACGTTCTTAATCAACTCGGCATCAACATAGCCTTTGTGTTGATAATTGCCCTCATCATTTAAGCTAGGACGGCTATAGCAGTAGCCAATATGCAAATTAGGATTGCTAGCGGCGATCGCATTAACTTCATCACGAAAAGCGTGGAGACTACCATCTCGCGCCCCATGCAAAAACCAGACATGTCGCTGGGGATTTAGTAGACTCACTGCTTTTGCCATACTAATCATGGGTGTGATCCCAACTCCATTACTGATTAATACCGCAGGTTGCGAACCAATCGGATCGAGGACAAACTTTCCAGCAGGAGGTTTTGCCAAAATGATCGAGCCTTCATGAATTTGATCATGCATGAAGTTTGAGGCGATCCCTGGGGGAGCGATCGTGTCTGGGGGAGCAGGTTCGCGCTTAATCGATAGACGATAATAAGTTGAAGATTCGCTGTAATCAGAAAGTGAATAGGTGCGAATTACAGATTTTGGCTGTTCGGGTATATCGAGTTGAATCGTGAGAAACTGCCCAGAGGTGAAATTAGGAATCATCCCGCCATCTACAGGTTTTAGATAAAAAGATGTAATACTGTCGCTCTCTTTAACTTTGCGATCGACCACAAATTTCCGCCAATCTTTCCACTCGGCGCTAGTCTCAACTCCTTCTGTAGAAACAATTGATTTAGATTTACTTTTCCCAGAGGCTATCCCCCCAATTGCACCAATAGCAGTACTAGCTAATGATGCATAAACTATTAATTTATTTGTAGATTCGTCTTTAGAATTGAACAAATAAAGAGAAGCAGTAACTGGAATTGTCACTAAAGTTCCTAAAAATATTCCAGAAGTCACCGCTCTAAATAGCGGATTTGAAATTTCCCTGATATCTTCTAACATTTTCTGTTTCTATGGATAATCTTATAGTTTTAAATGGCGTGACAATTCTTAATCCGAAAAGTTTTATCTGGATAGGAAAGACATCTATCATTTCAACTAGGTTTGAACCAAAAGAATAAGTCTCTGGTTCCAGTCATTCCTTGTCCAAAGAATAGTAAGGTTGCGAAAATATTTAATATGATATGTACCTTTCGCCAGCGATTTTGGCGATCTTGATAGATATCCTGAACGATCGCTACGGAGAAAATCATTAACAACGCAGCCGCTATTCCATAATAATAATGGGAAAAAAACCACTCGCTATCTTTTCGATAAATCTCTGGTTGAGCGCCGATGACAATAAGCCCCATACCTGCTAAGGTCGCAAAAGTGCCCCGCCATAATTTACTAGTAGCTTGATAGAGAAATACCATCGCGGCGATCGAGCCGAGAAACAGGAGGGCAACTAAGGCAACCCGAAATGGTTCTTTAGTTAAACTATTGCTAGCGATCATCTTTGAGACAATTGGATAAGCCATACCTAAAATTGCGACTCCAACTACTGAACCAGCCAGCCAGTATCCGATCGCTAGATGTTCCGAGCCGACTGTCGGTGGAATTTTGCTTTTGACACCACTTACCGCTTGCAATCGACGCTGACGGGCTAACCAAGAACGATTAAGCGCAATACCAATTAATGGAAATACGATCGCGATCGCGATGACAGGATGTAACAAAGTGAAAAAATATTTTAGTTCCATGGGACGAGTCAATTAAGTTTAATACTCAAACTACAATAAGTAGGTGGTCATAATTAAATATAAAAGCTGATTCACCCGCAAAGCAAGTGAATCAGCTTTTATATTTAATACCTATTTCACGTCACTTGGAGCGAACTGGACGATCAAACCCTTCTTGATGGCAACTACCACGTCAAAGGTTGTGCATAGTGAGATGGTGGTGTCATCTTTCTTGCTGTAAAGGTTAACTACCATGCCAGCGCCGCCAAGCTGAACTCCAATTGGAGTAAGGTCTTCTTTGTATAATTTACGCATCAAATCAGCACTAGCGCCCTTTCCTTTTACTGGAGTGATTTGATCGATTTTTTCTTGGCTTGTTAGTACTTTAGCAATCTTAACTTCTTGGGGTGCGGCTTGAGATGCACTTGGGTTAAAAGCTTGTACGGGAACTGTGGAAGCGGCAACCATAGTAGCGATCGCAGTTGTAGCAAATAAAGAAGCAAGTTTCATGATAATCAGTTCCTTGAGTTAGGTATGAATTTGGTGTGAGGCGTTTTAATTAAGTGGGCTTAATCACGACTTCTTTATAATCAGCGATCGTCCTGAAATGAAACTGAAATCAACTTATGGGTTATCTAAATATAGAATTAAAAACAATGAGGGTAAAACTCAGCGTTTGCTCAGTTAAGCCCAAATGGCTTTCGGTAAGGGTTATAGAGGGGGAGTCGCTAATTTATAGTTCCTTTTTATCGATACCAAATCCATTGTCCTGTTTAGACCTATTATTAGAGGTATCCTCTATTTCAGTGCTTCGTGCTGTCCGATTAATCATGAAGGTTACAAATTTACAGAAATTTTTAGATGGCATTCCTAGCTCAGTGTATCTAGCGATCGCTGTTTTAATTTTTGCCGCATCAAACTCCGTCACGCGGATAGTCACTGACATTGGGGCGAATAATTTGATTGATGGGAGAAATCCAATCTCCCTTTGCAATGTCTTGTTTATTGGTAATATTTGCGCTTTGGGATTAATGATTCCACTTTTTTATCGAGACTGGAACCCCGTTACGCTAAAAGCGATAACTCGTAAAGATTGGATTGGTTTAACGATCGCGAGCATTTTAACGGGCGCGATCGCTCCTGCTTTAACGTTTACCGCCCTTGGCACTACTAATGTTGCAAACATCGTTTTAATTGGGCGTATTGAGCCAATCTTAACCCTAGTATTAAGTGTTGTACTGCTAGGATTGCGGGTTGATGCTTGGACAATTGCTGGATCTGTAGCGTCTTTTGCTGGAGTAGTAGTGGCTGTGCTTTTAGGTGGATCGGGAAAGATGATGACAATGGGAGGATTCCAAATTGGTACTGGAGAAATTTTTGTAGCGATCGCCGCCGTAATCGGTTCCATTTCAAATGTCAACGCCAAATTCCAGTTGCAATCTATTCCGTTAGGAATTTTTACAATCTATCGCAATTTTATCGGAACTGTAATCTTTTTTCTCTTGGCAAGCTTTCTTTATGGAGTAGAGCATTTTGCGGATGTCTGGTCTCCCTTGCTTTGGCGATGGATGCTACTGTATGCCTTAGTAATTGCAGTTATAGGTAGACTTTGCTGGCTATTAGGTTTAAAAAAATCCACACCAACGGAACTCAATTTAGCAACTTTAGTGAATCCCATTCTCACGATCTTTATGGCTTATTTGATTTTAGCTCAAATACCAACCCTAGCCCAATTTTGGGGATTAGGATTATTAATCATTGGGGCAATTCTCAGTTTTATTGGCAATCTCTATCAGGAAAAAATCAATCGCCAAGCATCCAAACCAACAGCTATGGAGAAAATGGATATAATTCCAGGCTTTAAAGGAGTTTGAATTGCTTAATTGCTGAGTCGCATGACATATCCCACACCGCGCACAGTTTGGATTATGCGACTGGCCTTATCAACTTCCAACTTCTGCCGCAAAGTGCGAACATAAACTTCAATAACATTAGAATCACCACCAAAGTCATAGCCCCAAACTTTTTCTAGAATTTGATCGCGAGTCATTACCTGTTGACGATGAACCATCAAATATTCTAATAACTCATACTCACGCACTGTTAACTCGATCGCTCTTCCCGATCGCAATATTTCGCGGGTACGGCGATTTAAGCTCAAATCCTCAAATTCGAGCATATCGCTGTCCTCATCTTTAGTACGGCGTAAATTAGAGCGAATTCTGGCAAGCAATTCTTCAATACTAAATGGCTTAATCACATAATCATCCGCACCAGCATCCAAGCCCGCCACGCGATCGCTAATCTCATCCCTTGCAGTGACTAAAATAATCGGAACCTTACTACCCGTCGATCGCAACCGCCGACAAATCTCTACTCCTGTCAATCCTGGCATCATCCAATCCAAAATCACTAAATCGGGGGGAGTCTGTCGAGCTTGAGTTAGTCCATCTAAACCATTGTGAGCCATGCTCACTTGATAACCCTCGCAAGTTAACTCCATTTCAATAAATTGCGCTAGTTTGATATCGTCTTCGATTAGGAGGATTTTGGCTGACATAAATTTATAAGTAGATTAATCTGTAACTACAGATGATTTGAGAATAATTTTAAAGATACTACCTTCACCTATCTTGGAATACACATTTAGAGTTCCGCCCATGCCTTCGACTAAAACTTTAGCGATCGCCAAACCTAACCCCACTCCACCTGTGTCGCGATTGCGAGAACGATCAACACGGTAAAAAGGACTGAAAATATTGAGTTGATCTTCAAGGTCAATACCACAGCCGCGATCGCAAATACTGATTGCCACGTCATCTCCTAAATTTTCTAATCTAATCGTAATCACACCATCCGAATACTTCACAGCATTATCAATTAACCTTAACAAAACTTGTTCAAGACGCTCGGCATCTGCTAGCACCGAAATATTTGTTTCCTCAGATTCAACAATAATTTCCCTCGATTTACCTTGTAGTGACTTGCCAAGTTGCGAACTGTCTAATTGCAATCTGTCTAGTTGTGATCTGTCTAATTGCGAAATGGCGATCGCTTCTGATATCAAACCATGCAATGATACAGGTTCGCGGCGCAAACAAATGGCATGAGCGTCTAACCTTGCCAGCTCAAGAGATTTTTGTAATAATTGAATGGTATGCTGCATCTCTAGAAGCGCAATTTCTAGAGCCTCTTTTTGAAGATCGGTAAGGTTTTCATTACGGCGATGTATGCTTTGCATATAGCCATACACAAGAGTTAATGGAGTCCTCAACTCATGGGAAAAGTTGCCAATCAGTTGCATTTGCTGGTTTTGAACTTCAGAAAGACTAACCATCAGCTTTTTTGCAGATGCCGCACTCTCGGAATTTGAAGCAGGTTCACTCATATCAATCAGAGTTTTATCAAAAGTTCGAGACTGGTATAGATCGTCAACTCTCCAAAACTGTTAAGCTAAAATATGAAAGTCGAAAATATATATTAACAATTATTACACTTCTCAATTGATTCAACATGATTTTTCTTTAAGTAATAAATAAATAAATGCTGAGTTTTAGCCAAGCAGATTTTCATGAAATACCCTAACCATCTTTACCGAAATATCCTGAAGTTAGTTAAAGTATTTCTAAAAAATATCAAACTCACCATTTTGGATTTACTGTTTCAGCGCAAAGCCCGCCTAAAAAAACAGGAACGAACCTTAGAAGTTTTGTCATCCCTAAGTTATCGTTCTGGCGAACTTAAAGGATATTTACAATTAGTGGCAAATAGTGTCGGTGAATTGCTTGGCTTGGATTGGGCGGTGGTAACTCTATGTCGAGAAGGATTTGAAAGCGTCTTAGCTAGCTCGATTGACTTGGGCGATGAGGGTGATCGCCCATTGGCTCTGCATGGTACGCTCACCGAAACCGTAATCAATGCAGGCTCCTGCTTGTTTGTGGAAAATACCGCAATCAACAAACAATATGGCGAACCACCTGAAGGCTATTTTGCCTATTTAGGCGCTCCCTTACGATTACCAACTGGTGAAATTATTGGCACGATCTGTTCTTTTCATCGGCAGCCGCGCAAATTCACGCAAGAAGAAATGCAATTAGTAGAAATCTTTGCTGAACGCGCCGCCACCGCGATCGATAACTATAATCTCTATCAACATCAACAAGAAATCAATCTGGCTTTGCAAGCTGAGATTAAAGAGCGTCAACAAGTAGAACAAGCATTACGAAAAAGTGAAGAGCAGTTGCGACAGATTGCTGAGAACTTAGAGCCGTTGGTGTGGATGTATTCCCACGATGGACAGCCGATATATATGAGTCCAATGTTTGAGAAAGTATGGGGAATTCCCATTGAAAGATGGTATGCCGATGGGACAGTTTGCTTAAATGCAATACATCCTGAAGATCGCGAGACAGTTTCAGTGGCTTTTAAGCGAATGTTTACCCACAACGATAATTATAATCTTGAATATCGGATTATTCGTCCAGATCGGAGCATCAGAATTATTCGCGATCGCGCTTTTCCGATCGTCGATGAATCTGGCAAAGTATATCGGATTGCGGGGATTGCGGAAGATATTACCGATCGCCAACAAGAACAACAGCGTACAATTAAGGCAATGGAAAGACTCTCTGAGATTGGTGAACTAGCGACCACAATCGTCCATGAAGTTCGCAATCCTCTCACCACAGTAATGATGGGGTTAAACTTTTTTGAGCGAATGGAACTGTCAGAAAATGCTAGGAAGCGACTGATGCTTGCTTTAGAGGAAGCCGAGCGATTGAAAAAACTTTTAAATGAAATCCTTCTCTACGCAAAGCACGAGGTTATTCAATCCGTAGTCGTCGATCTCAATCAATTAACCCTGAAAGTAGTAGAAAATATTGCTAGTACCCAAGATGCAATTGGTAAACAAATATATTTTGAGCCTTTACCTGAGCCAATTCTCATTGTTGGTGATAAAGACAAGTTAAAGCAAGTTTTGATTAATTTATTGCAAAATGCCTGTGAAGCTGTCACGGTGGGAGAAAAAATCTCTGTATATTTTTCCTCCCTAACTAGCTCTCAGCAGATTTGTCTGCATGTCCACAATGGCGGCGAACCGATTCCAGCCGAGCTTTTACCTAACTTGACTAAACCATTTATGACTACGAAACCTTCGGGAAATGGACTAGGATTAGCGATCGTCAAAAAGATTGTCGAAGCGCACGGCGGTAAATTAGAGATTGAATCTTCAGCGATCGCGGGGACAATCGTTAGCGTTCAACTACCAAGAGCGACATCACTCCAGTAAACTTCCTTGCTATAGCGGTTTTCAGTTGGGTGTGACATAAAAAATGTAGGGGCAATTCATGAATTGCCCCTACATTTTTTATGTTTTTGTATGGCAGTCATCTGAAAACCGCCATACCAACTCCATAAGAAATTTTTTGAAAGTTGCTTATGGGGTTGCTTGAAAAGCCCTGTAAGTACCTTGAAAATAAAACCTCAAGAAAGTGATTGCACCGCTCTGTGGTGCAATCACTTTCTTGAGGTTTTATAGATAAATATTGTTGGTACGGTAAGCCGATCTAGTCCCCTACTCATTTCGCAGTATATTAGCACTCAGTGAGACAGAGTGCTAAAGCACGCAGGTTGTGTTCAAAATGAAATCAAATTTCGCCTTGCTACATAACTCGCATAGTCCACTCTGATTAGATTTTAAGGAGGTATAGCACAGTGGCATCGTTAACCCTAAATACTGGTACATTGCAACCCCTAGGCGATCGCCTATTGGTCAAAGTAGCCACCAAAGAAGAGAAAACATCGGGCGGTATTTTCTTGCCTGACACAGCGCAAGAAAAGCCTCAAATCGGTGAAGTCATCGCTGTTGGCGCTGGCGCTCGTAACGACAAGGGTACTCGCGTGGCTCTAGAAGTCAAAGCGGGTGACAAAGTTCTTTACTCTAAGTATGCAGGCACTGAAGTCAAAATCGAAAGCGTAGATTATCTGCTACTTGCAGAAAGAGATATTCTCGCGATCGTTGAATAATTAGTTTAATTTGTGCGAAGCCCAAATTAAACAGAATAAAACCAATTACCAAACTAAAAAAAAATGGCTAAAATCGTAGTATTTGATGAAGAATCTCGCCGCGCCCTTGAGCGTGGTGTGAATGCGTTGGCTGATGCTGTGCGTGTCACCCTCGGACCAAAAGGACGTAACGTAGTTCTCGAAAAGAAATATGGCGCTCCTCAAATCATCAATGACGGTGTGAGCATCGCTAAGGAAATTGAATTAGAAGATCCTCTAGAAAATGCTGGCGCTCAACTAATTCGTGAAGTTGCTTCTAAAACCAATGACGTAGCAGGCGATGGAACCACCAGCGCGACTGTTTTGGCTCAAGAAATGATCCGCGAAGGATTGAAGAACGTTGCCGCAGGTGCAAATCCAGTTGGTGTTCGTCGCGGTATCGAAAAGGCTGTTGCTCACCTCGTTGATGTGATTGCCAAGAAAGCGAAAGCTGTTGACTCCAATGCTGAAATCGCGCAAATCGCCACTATTTCCGCTGGCAATGATTCTGAAGTTGGCGAAATGATTGCTCACGCAATGGACAAAGTTGGTAAAGATGGCGTAATCACCGTTGAAGAATCGAAGTCCCTCACAACCGAATTGGAAGTTGTTGAAGGTATGCAACTCGATCGCGGTTACATCTCTCCTTACTTCGTCACCGACAACGAACGTCAGTTGGTGGAATTTGAGAATGCGAAGATCTTGATCACTGATAAGAAAATCAATGTCATTCAAGACCTCGTACCTATTCTCGAAAAAGCGGCTCGTGCTGGCTCACCTTTGGTCATCATCTCTGAAGATGTTGAAGGTGAAGCTTTGGCAACTCTAGTTGTCAACAAGCTCAGAGGCTCTCTGAATATCGCCGCCATCAAAGCTCCTGGCTTTGGCGATCGCCGTAAAGCGATGTTGCAAGATATCGCCGTTCTCACCGATGGTCAAGTTATCTCGGAAGATACTGGTTTAGAACTTAGCGCTGCAACTTTGGAAATGCTAGGTACTGTTCGCAAGATCACTATTTCTAAGGACAAGACTACGATTGTTTCCGAAGTTACCAACAAGGCGAACATCGACAAGCGTGTTGCTCAAATCCGTAAGGAATTGGATCTCAGTGACTCTGACTACGACAAAGAAAAGCTTCAAGAGCGGATTGCTAAGCTCTCTGGTGGTGTAGCCGTAATCAAAGTCGGTGCTGCTACTGAAACTGAACTTAAGGATCGTAAACTTCGCATCGAAGATGCTCTTAACTCCACCCGTGCTGCGGTTGAAGAAGGCATCGTTCCTGGTGGTGGTGCAACCCTTGCTCACCTCGCAGTTGAACTTCTTGAGTTCAAAGCAACCTTGAAGAACGAAGAAGCGATCGGTGCTGAAATCGTATCTCGCTCACTCTCTGCACCCCTTCGTCAGATCAGCGACAATGCTGGACTTGAAGGTACTGTAGTAGTTGAGAAAGTCAAACAACTTCCTTTTAATCACGGATTTGACGCACTCAAGGGCGAGTATGTTGACTTGATTGCGACTGGAATTATCGATCCTGCTAAGGTTGTGCGATCGGCTCTGCAAAATGCAGCATCTGTTGCTGGCATGGTCTTGACCACTGAAGCTCTCGTGGTCGAAAAGCCAGAGAAGAATGCTGGTGGTGCTGGTGCTGCTGGTATGGGCGGCATGGGTGGCATGGGCGGTATGGGTGGTATGGGCGGCATGATGTAATTGCTGCTTTGTCTACATTGAAAAAAGAGGGAATGCAAAGCATTCCCTCTTTTTTTAATGTAGACAAATTATACAGAATAGTCATAGTGAAAGTCTGACCGCCTATAGCCTTGGGTTTCCCAGCGTAACTAGCAGCTTTTCCAAATTCGCATTGCCGCCTCCAATTTACCTCTGGGTTACGATTTAGGTTAAATCAATTCGCGATCGCAGGTAGCAGCAGATTCGATTTTGTCCAGATCGTTGATTCGTATTAAAGAATGTTAAGGTTAAGTACCTTGGTTTTATTAAGCGAAGGCACTTAGAAGCCACCAAGAAAGCTTTGCAAAAAATTTGATTCAGCTAAATTTCAAAAATATGACCGCTCAGTTTCATCATGTCCCTGTCCTTGCCGAACCCGCGATCGCTGGTTTAGAAATCATCGCCGATGGCGTATATCTCGATTGCACCATCGGTGGGGGTGGACATAGCGCCTTAATTTTGCAAGCTGCCGAGAATGTGCGCTTAGTGGGGATTGATCGCGATGAAATGGCGATCGCGGCTGCTGGTGAAAAATTAGCAGACTACCAAAATCAAGTCAGCTTTTGGCGCGGAAATTTTTGTGAATATAAACCTAGTCTAGACTTACTCTTTGATGGGATTTTGGCCGATCTAGGCGTAAGTTCCACTCAATTTGACGTAGCGGAGCGCGGTTTTAGTTTTCGCGAATCTGGCGATCTGGATATGCGAATGGATAATCGCCAAACCCTCACCGCCGCCGAAATCGTCAATCATTATAAAGAAGTCGAACTTGCGAATATCATTTTTAAATTTGGTGAAGAGCGACTCTCGCGCCGAATCGCCAGTCAAATTGTCGAGAAACGTCCCTTTAAAACCACGTTAGAACTGGCTAATGCGATCGCTGCTTGTGTTCCCTCCAGTTATCGTCATGGCAGAATTCATCCCGCCACGCGCACATTTCAAGCCCTACGAATCGTTGTCAATCGGGAATTAGAGAGTCTTGAGCAATGGTTAGCGATCGCCCCGAATTGGCTAAAAACTGGCGGTAAAATTGCGGTGATTACTTTCCATAGTCTCGAAGATCGCATCGTTAAACATACATTTCGTGAGGATGATCGCCTGCAAGTTCTCACTAAAAAAGTAATCATCGCCACTGATGACGAAAACAAAGCCAATCCTAGAGCGCGATCGGCTAAGTTACGCATTGCCCAAAAGCTCTAGAATTGCCGTCTATTCCTCTTCCCGATCAACCGCTACAAAATTGTAAGGAGCCGTGAAGTCGTTGTAACGAATTCTCAGACGATTGGCAAATTGTTGATCAAGAATTTCCACAGCCGCCGCGAATTCAGGTTCTTTGTTCCAATCAATTAGAAAAGAACCATTGTAAATCATACTTTCAGTGAGTAGTTCACCTTCCACATATTCACTGGACATCGGCTGAAGCGCATTTAGAAAAGTATCAATAATCATCTGTTGACGATCCTCGATCGCTGCTTCTAGTTCTTGCCCGATCGCGATCGCTTCATCCATACTTAGCACTTTCCCAATCAACGATTCCCGTCTCTGATTTAAATCTAGATTTTCAGCAACAGCTAGATTTAACTCTTCCGTTTGATTCCAAAATAATTTGACACTAACTTCCCGTTTACCAATTAAATTATGGAGTAGTTGTTTGAGTTGATCTTCATAGGGAATCAGTAAATCTGTTTGTACTTCTTCCCATGCATCGGCAACCAGTCCAAACTGCAATGGTAAGGGAACCGCCAAATATGGATCGATCGCTTTCATCAGCGATTCTAAGACCGTTTCGTGGGTGAGAAGATTGGAACGGCTTGCCAGATAACGATCCTGTTGGGACTCACTATAGGCGATCGCAAAAGGTGGAAGCGCGTGAAACTGAACGGGCTGAGCATTCATCCCCATCAGTTCTAGATTTTTGATCAGGTCCAGATTTTCAGCTTCCAAAATCGCGTATAGATACAAGTTCATGAAAATCACAGGTTAATTTGTTCTAAAGTAATGCAAACCATTTAAAACCAGACATTTGTTGGGTGGGCTTTGCCCGCCCAACAAATGTCTATTTTTAAATGGTTTTAGTGATGATGGCGCGATCAAATACTTTGCCATTAGTGGCGATCGCCTTAGTAATAATTTTATCTTGATATACATCAAAAGTCATAAAGCTAAATTGCGAACTCACAAAAGCGGTTTGAGCCGACTTACCAAATTTATATAAAGGTGCGCCGCCGCCACCATTGACAATATAGGTCGTACCATTGATCGGGTTAAATCGTTCATAACCATGATCATGTCCACAGAGATATAGGGTCACCTTGTGCTTAGCAAATATGGGCGCAAGTTTAGCCGCTAGCGCAGGATCACCACCATGTCGCCCCGATGAATATAACGGATGATGTCCATAGACAATTTTCCAAAGAGCCGTACTTTTCGCCAGTTGTTGATCAAGCCATCCCAATTCCGTATCCCAATCAGCATTTGTATTAGTATCGATCGCAAAAAATTCTACAGTCCCTTCATTCACATCACCTTTTTTGAACGAATAGTAGCGATCGCTCATATTGAAAGGCTTGTAATTAATTTGATCAAGTCCATTGTTCGATTTGATAATATCGTGGTTGCCCAAAACCGCATAAAACTTTACATTTTCTTTCAGTAATGGAGCGTAAGGTTCTTCAAAATATGCTTTGGCTAATTTAATTTCCCCATAGGAATAAATATTGTCACCAGCCATCAGTACGAAAGAATATGGCTTTTGTTGATAGGTTTCCCACATGGATTTAGCAACTGCCATCTGGTCGGGACTACCAAAACCATTATCGGCGATCGCCGCAAAGCGCAGTAATGGCTCTTCCGTTGTCTCCAAAAAGTTATTTTCAGCTTCATTCCCAGAATTAACTTCAGTTTTTGGGTTGGGAGCGGCAACAGGAGATTTTGCTAAAACTGGCTCGTATGTAGATTTAGACTTAGCGATCGCATCATAAATCAAAGCGCCAACAACAGGTACTCCCACCAAGGTCAATAAAAGTTGACGACGTTTCATAAAACTCAAGCAAACAAATGATGTGTTGTTTGCCAGTTTACAATACTTCTTCTAGTGTTATAGCTGTAGCCAGCCAGATCGGGACATAAAACCTAAGAGATAGTGGCGGCGCTTTGCGCCGCCACTATCTCTTAGGTTT
>JANMFC010000506.1:0-6383 GCA_031377675.1 Pseudanabaena sp. OTE_70b_metabat_355
TCGGAGCCAAATGTGCAGATCCCGTCCCGTCTCGCAGCCACTCTTGCTCCGAAAGTCCCTGCATTAGCATCCGTAGAACAGCAAGCAGCAACTACTAGCAAGCCAAATCAAGTGGCTTTGATGCCCGATCCTGAAGCAAGAATGACTTCCCTTGAGGTGAAACGTTTGGAGTCGGAAGTTGATCAGCTTAGTGCCAAACTTCGCGACGCTGAAATCAAAGAAGCGGCTCGTAAGGCTGAAGAAGCCCGCAAGTTAGAAGCTGCCAAGATTGCCTCAGCTAATTTGAATGTTTCCCCTAATCCCGATCGCAACTTTGATGCTAGTCGTAGTGCGATCGCAAATCCTAGCGATCGCTCAGGTGTAGCACCACAGTTACCAACTCTGACCGCGAGTGCCTACTTGCCTGATGTTCAAGATTATGGACTGTCAACTGGTTTCATTTGGCCAGCCGATGGTGCTTTCACCTCTGGGTTTGGTTGGCGCTGGGGTAAAATCCATGCAGGGATCGACATTGCCGCTCCTATTGGCACACCAATTTTAGCTGCGGCTTCGGGAACTGTCGAATATTCAAGTTGGAATGACGGTGGTTATGGCAACATGATCGATATTCGTCATGCTGATGGCACGATTACGCGCTATGCCCACATGAACGATCTGTATGTCAAGGAAGGTCAAATCGTGAGCCAAGGTCAAACGATTGGGGCAATGGGAAGTACTGGATTTAGTACAGGACCCCACCTCCACTTTGAGATTCGTCCTAATGGCGGCAGTGCGATCGATCCAATGGCGTTTTTAGCTAGTGCTACCAAATAGATAATAAACAAAGATAGGCGGCGCAAAGCGCCGCCTATCTTTGTTTTAAGAAAGAAAAGCCCCGCTCCCCTACTCTTTCCTTTCTTAAGTTCTTAAAGGCGAAAGTAATGCTAAAGTTAAGATAGTAAAAAATTTTTCATACAAAACGGGAAACGTTGATGGCAACGGACTTAGAGGGCTTAAAAGCTCAATTGCAATCTCTGGCAGAACTCGCAACAAAATCAGTTGGAGATGTGCAAACACCTGAAGAATTAGAGCAACTACGGGTTGAGTACTTAGGAAAGAAAGGCACGCTCTCGCAAATTCTCGGTGCGATGGGTAAATTATCGGCAGAAGAGCGTCCTCAAGTTGGCGCGATCGCCAATCAAGTAAAACAAGCATTGCAAACCCAATTAGAGGATCGTAAACTTGCGCTTCAGCAAGATCTAATTAGTAAGCGGTTGGAATCGGAAACCCTTGATGTGACCATGCCAGGGGTTTTGCATACCTATCAAGGTCGAATGCACCCGATCCAAAGCACAATTGATCGGATGCTAGATATTTTAGTGGGATTAGGATTCACGGTGGCGCAAGGGCCAGAAATTGAAACTGATTATTACAACTTTGAGGCGCTGAATACTCCCGCCGATCATCCTGCGCGTGACATGGCGGATACCTTATATTTGAGTGATGGTAAGCTATTGCGATCGCAGACTTCTTCTGTGCAAATTCGCTATATGGAAGAAAACGAACCACCATTACGAATTGCTTGCCCAGGGCGCGTTTATCGCAAAGATGATATTGATGCCACCCATTCCCCAATTTTCCATCAGATCGAACTATTAGCAGTCGAAGAAGGCTTAACTTTCGGAGATCTTAAGGGAACGGTAAAAACTTTTGTCGAAGAATTACTAGGTGACTGTCCAATTCGTTTCCGTCCCAGTTACTTCCCTTTCACGGAGCCTTCTGCGGAAGTTGATGTGATGTGGAACGGAAGATGGTTAGAGCTTGGCGGTTGTGGCATGGTTGATCCTAATGTATTCAAGTCCGTTGGTTATGATCCTGAATTAGTCACAGGCTTTGCTTGGGGGTTTGGAGTTGATCGTGTAGCGATGGTTTTACATAAAGTTGACGATATTCGTCGTTTATTTACCAGCGACTTACGTTTCCTACGGCAATTTTAAGATTAGCTACTGATGTTATCCCCTTCTCCCCTTCTCCCCTCTTGGGAGAAGGGGAGTAAGAGACGCTTTTGGATTTTTCTTATTCCCTCTCCCTTTTTGGGAGCTACCGTGTACACACAAGTCATAAAACCTAGTCAAGTCAACAATTAGCCGCCCCCTAGCCCCCAATTCTGGGGGAACAAGAAAATAAAATTCTTTCAAAGTCCCCCAGAATTGGGGGATTTAGGGGGCTTAGATATATCGAAACGAAGACAGAGCGACTTGTGTGTACACCGTAGCTTTTTGGGAGAGGGGCTAGGGGTGAGGGTCTTAAAACCTTCTGCGGAAGATCAGTTAAAACTTAAAAGGGTTATAAATCAGGCAAGGTTGAAAATATGTTTCTATTTGTTCACGGACTTCGGGTTTAAGATCGGTAATCCATTGCCGATCTAGAAGTTCATTAATCCCTTGAGTGCCATAAACCAAAGCCGAAATACCCGCAATTGTGGCGCGAAAATCGATCGCTAGATTGGGGAAATCACCAATTCCATAGCGTTTGACCGTGAGATTACCGCGATCTTCCTTCTTGTCAGAAACACTTACCCCAAAAACGCCCTCATTCCAAATGCAATGTGGATCGCCGAGGGAAAAGGTAAATCCAAAGTTAGATGGTTCACCGTTAGTTGATAAACCAATTGATAAGCCATTCAATGCTTCCACAATATCGATTACTCGCACCATCCAAGGCGCAGTTATTATGGATGATAATTGTCCTGCATTGTTCAGTCATTTATGTATATTGACATCTAATGGAACGGGCATTTTTAAGCTATGAATTTGATCGCAATGATTTGCAAAAAACTGGAACAGGCGATCGACCCAAAATCAGGATCGCCGCCCTACAAGAATCAAACAGCGATCGCCCTTCTCAAAACCCAAAAGCGCGATCGCCTCAACCCCAAAATCAAACAGCGATCGCCTTTCTTAAAGTATCAAAGTTTCGATTTTTAGTTTTCATCCTCATCTTCTTCGGACTCAAAACCTAACCACACGAGTAAGACATCTTCTAAGTCTTCCATTTGATCTAATGTTAGCTCTCCCAGTTTGCGTAAAAGTTTGGCATGAGGAATTGTGATGAGATTTTGTACGTCAAACGCGCCTTCCCGTAAAAATTTAGCTTTGATTTGTACTTCAAATCTGGAGTCGCGCAAACTTGTTGTATGCGGAACTAGGGTTACTAATGCTCGATCGCTTTCTAGTGCTGGGATACTAATAACTAAACATGGTCTGACCTTTGCGACATAGCCAAGATCGACTAGCCAAACTTCTCCGCGATTGGGGCTAATCATAAACTAATTCTTCTTCATCTAGTGTTAGAAAGATATCCTCGGCATTCAGCGTTAATTCTTCATCAGACAATGGCTCAAAGTCTAAATAAACTGTGCGCCTCAGAATTTCTGACAATAAATCTAATCTTTCTGAATATGTTAGGTTGTCAAAGGTGTTTAGAAGCTCTTGTACTACAGCAGTCATAGCTTTATTCCTTAATTTCTACTTTACAGGTTAGCATGATCGCCTCCTCAACAACCTCAACACATCGCGATCGCATCTTCAAAAAAATCAAACAGCGATCTCAATTACTTCCGATTTTTCCAATATCCAACTTCTCGACTGCAATGCATGACGGCTAAAATGAGAATGTAGTCTTGCTCAATGGTGTAAAGAATTCCGTAGGGAAATTTCCTTGTCATGCATCGTCGAATATCTTCATCAATTGCGGCGTGACGATTAGGAGATTCTTTAATCCGAAAAATTGCATCTTCAATTGCATTGATAAAGGCTTGTGCAATTTCCGTTCTCTGTTCAGCATAATATTGAACTGCATCAGAATATTCTTCTAGTGCTTCGGGATGAAATCCATACTTCATTATGCAAGTAACCGCCTTATCTGAGCTAGAGCGTCTTCTCCTTCGATTGTTTGAACAGAACCATCACGGACTGCATCCCGTCTTTTTTTTGCTTCGGCTGTCCATGTTGCTTGGATAGATGGATCGGTGTCAAATTCTAAGCTTTCGACTAGTTTTTCTGCTAATAGCGCTCTAGAAATGCTTGGGAGAGATAATAATTCTTTCGTTAACAGCTCTATTGATCTCATAAATAACCTCAAAGTAATGAGTATTGTTATGTAGTCTAACAAAAAACAAATTTAATGGCTGGAATATTGCCTCTTCAAGAAAAATCAACCAGCGATCGCCCCCTCAAAACCCAAAACATCACGATCGCCTTTAGTGAACTTTAACCCGTAATGCTCGAGGGTTGAAAATGAGCATCGTGAAATGAAGATTAAGTTTGCAACTGTGTTAAAGACATTGGAGAGGATGTAGTATATTCGATATAAGATTTAATTCTCTGTCGAAAAACCACACCAATTTTCGTAAAATTTTAATAACCATTCACTTTTCTTTGACTTTGCCTACTATGTTTACTAAAGATTTTTACACCATTATAGAGAACGAACTTAAAGAACTTTTAGAAAAATATAAAGACGATAAATTTATACAAAAGCAAAAAAATGATGTCAACAACCAAAAATCCTATGCACTTTTAATTTGGTTCCTTGAATTTTATGGAAAGATTTCTGGCTACACAAGTTTTATCACTGACGGGGATAATGATAGTTCTTGCGACATTGTTTTTGACAAGACAAATAATTATGGCGATAAGATTTTCTATATTGTTCAATCAAAATGGAATAATGCGGCGAACTCAGAAAAAGAAGCCGACAAAGGCGAAATACTTAAAGCTTTGAGCGAGTTCACAACAATTTTGCGTGGCGAAAAGGATGATTTTAATGACAAGTTGAAATTAAAACTCGAAGAGCTAGACAAACATCTCAAAGAGAATGGCGAAGTTAAATTTATTTTTTTGACACTTTCTCAATATAAGGGAAGACAAGATGCCGATATTCAGGCTTTTATAAATAATGATGAGAAAATTAAGTTTGAAGTTATTGATATTAATAGAATTAAATTTGATTATATTGATAGAAAATACAAAAAAATTGAGCCTTTAAATCCTCTTGAAAGCTACCAAAATCCAGAAGAAAGTCTCATTGATATTGAAATTGTACAAGTAAATGGACGCATTGAAATACAAAAGCCCTTTGAAGCCTATATGTTTTTACTTCGTCCTAAAAGTATCTATGATTTATTTGAAAAATATGGTTTTGCTCTTTTCTATAAAAATGTTAGAAATCCTCTAATCCAATCAGAATTTAATGAGGAAATAGAAAAAACGGCGATTGAAAATCCTGCTTATTTTTGGTATTACAATAATGGTATTACTGCTATTACATATCTATTACCTAAAATTGGAAAGAAGACTGTAAAGCTACAGCTTACTGGGTTACAAATTATAAACGGTGCACAAACTGTTTATTCTATTTACCGTGCATATAAAAATGCATCTCCAACAAAACGTATTCAAATGGATAGTGAGTCTTTGCTTACTTTACGTCTTTTAAAATCAGGAGGAACTGATTTTGATTTGAATGTAACCAGATTCACTAATTCGCAGAACCCTATATACGATCGCGACTTTTGCGCTAATGATGATATCCAAATTAAGCTGCAAAATGATTCATATCAAACTAAATTTTGGTATGAAAAGAGGCGCGATGAGTTTCGTGAACTTCCCGAAGGAATCACTGAAGTTCCCAACCATGTTTTTGCAAATGTATATCTAGCTTATCATTTGCAAGATCCTGTAAGTGTCTTAAGTAACTATAGGCAACGTCGTGAAATAAATAAAGATCTAATCTTTGTATCGCATAAGGAACATGAAGATGGACTTTATGAAAAGATATTTAATAGCACAACATCATTTGAGGATATGTTATGTGCATTTTATGTGTTTGACGTAATTGATGATACTACCCCATTTCCCTATGAAGATACGTTTAGAACATCGTTATATCACCTACTAGCTTTATTTAAGGGTGCTTTCACGAAGTATTTACAAGCAAAATTTGATAAGAAAATAAATGTGAATAAGCACATTATTAGTATTTATGATAGAGACAAAAAAGAAATTATTATTAAAACCTTTAAATTTATAAATCAATTTGTTGAGAAACAACTTGAGGTGGAGAATAATGAAGAAAAGACAACGGAAGGAATGATAAAATTCCTGTCTAAACTATCTTGCTATGAAAAGATTAAGGATGCTTTAGATGACTTGGATATTACTGTAAAAGATATTGAAGACATTGTGCTAAAAGATGGTGATGAGATTATTCAAATCGACAATAGCCAAGATAGTGAAAATTAGAGGGATCGCCGATAATCTTCATTATTTTGGACTTTTGACTAAGGGACTTGCGAAAAAATAAAATACCAATCCAGATTTTCCAGAATCGGTGGGGCGGCT
>JANMFC010000530.1:0-6446 GCA_031377675.1 Pseudanabaena sp. OTE_70b_metabat_355
GCGGCGAAGCCGCGCACCGCTATTTCTTGGTTTTATATGGCGAGCATCAAGGCTGAGATGTCAAGGGAATTGAGCGCTTGAAAAAAGCTAATTAATTTCTTGGCAATCTGAGCAACTCCGCCTTGGACATTGGACTCGATATTTAATGGCATCACAGGATCATGAAGAGAGAGTCGCAATAGAAACCAGCCATTTTCATGATCAGATTTACAGGAAACTCGCACGCCTTCATAGTTATTGGCAACCACTTCCCAATTCGCCTGTGTCGCCGCAAATTCTTGTAACTGCTTAATCACGCGATCGCCTAAAGCTTTAAAATCCTCCACGCCCAACTTGATCCGAAACTCTTCACTTTCAATCGGTTCTTGTAAATTGGCAATTAAATCCGTGAGCGATTTCCCTGCTAATTTGGACTTGGCTAGTTCAATCAACAATTTACTTACCAAGTAAGCGCCATCATCAAGGAAGTGATTCTCTTTCATTGCGCCATGTCCTGAAGTCTCGATCGCTAACCAAGACTCTTGCCCTGATTGATTAAGGCGCATCGATTCATTAATCACATTTTTGTAACCGCGCTTAAAGCGATGGTGTACGCCCTGCAAATCCTGCTCGATAAATTTGGCGAGTCCATCGGAAGTAATGGAATCAGTGACAATAGTTGATTTGGGATGCTCTTGCAACACAATTGCTGAAATGAGCGCAATTAGGCGATTACGATTAAGTTCTTTACCAAATTGATCGACAGCAGCACTGCGATCGACATCGGTATCAAAAATAATTCCAAAATCGGCTTGATGTTTGATCACGGCTTCACAAATGGAAGCCATCGCTGCTTTGTCTTCGGGATTGGGAACATGATTCGGGAAAGTGCCATCGGGATCGAGAAACTGACTACCCGTAATGTCTGCTCCGAGTGGCTCTAGGACTTTGCTAGCATAGAATCCACCTGCGCCGTTACCTGCATCGACAATAATTTTTAAGCCCTTGAGTGGCTGTTCATAATGTTCAGGATGATTGACATCGGCGCGAATTTTGGTGACAAATTGATCGGCATAAACGGCAATAAAATCATGATTTGCGATCTTGCCTTCAGTCGAATCAATGTCAAATTGATTTTGTGCAGCAAAATTAAGAATATCGGTAATATCTTTTTTCTCTAGTCCCCCTTGAGCCGTGAAAAACTTGAGACCATTGCGATTGAAGGGTAAATGACTAGCAGTGAGCATAATCGCGCCATCACAGTTAAAGCCCTCGGTAATCGTACTCATAAACATGGCAGGAGTAGAGGCGATCGCAAAGTCATAAACCTCGCTACCGAGAGAGTTTATTCCTTCCATTACTGCTTGCATTAATTCTGCCCCCGATAGACGGCTATCGCGCCCCACCGAAATTAGGAGGTCAGATGCGGGTTTATTTAGTTTCTGAGCTAACCAAGTAGCAAAGGCTTGACCGAGGATTTTGGCGATTTCAGGAGTTATGTTTACTGGTTCGTTGGGAACTCCCGCGATCGCTACACCACGAATATCGGAACCATTTTGAAGCTTTTGCCAATTAAAATCTTGCATGGTTGTATTAGGTATATTAAGGTTAAGATTGTTGATAATGTTCAGTCTAATACAAATTTTAAATAGAAAAAATCTTAATTTTAATTAGGATAGAGAGTTATTATGAAAGAAACATTAACGCAAGTTGCGCTGGGAGAAGATCATTCAGGCGAGGCAGTCGAAAAGTTGCGATCGCGGATGCGGCTTTGTTCAGAGATTTTGCAAAGTATGCGTCACACTGACGATATTACTAAAATCTTGGAAACTGTCGTCATTAAGCTGCTCAAATTGCTCAATGCAGTTCATGTTTCTGCCTATAAATTGTCGGCAATAACTCACACCGTGGGCAGGCTGAGTGGTCAAATTGTGGCTGAGGCGATCGCGTCAAATTGTGATGCTTGCTCGCAAATCCAGATCGAAAATATTCTTAATGATGAATATGCTTGGATACAAAGCACTACGGGGGAAATCTTTGATCTTTATGCAGCAGGGACAACTCGCTGTGAGACTAATTTAACTGAAATATTTGCGGGTAAAGCTTATTTACTTGTACCGATTGCTTTAACTGAAAGCGATCAAGAGCATTCTCTATGGGGATTTCTGACTGTTCATCACTGTTCGGCGGTGAATAGTGAGCCTTTTCAGGTGGCGTGGGATCGCGATGATGTGATGATGTTGCAAGAAATTGCGATCCAAATCAAAATCAGTTTACAACGCGAAAATCAAAACAATCATTTACGAGAGAAATTAGCCGAGTCCAACCAAGCCTACACAATTCTGCACCGATGGATGCAGCAATATCGCGCCCTAGTGGAAGAGATCCCCAATGTTTCCTATGTCTCACCGATCGCCAATACTCCTGAATTTGCCTATATTAGTCCTCAACTCAAAGAACTTTTAGGCGTACCTAGTGAAGAATGGAATGCAGGATTTTTTAATAGTTGGGCTAATTATGTCCATCCAGATGATCGCGATCGGGTACAGCAAGAAGTGGGTCGCACGATCGCCACAGGGGAACCATTTTGCAGCGAATATCGATTTGTTAGTCGTAATGGCAAAATTATTTGGGTGCGTGATAATGCGCGGATCGGTTTAGCGGTTGATGGCAAAACGAAGGTTTTACGCGGTTCAGCTTTTGATATTAGCGATCGCAAAGAAACCGAACTAATGTTTAAAGCAATTTTTAATAACACTTTCCAATTTGTCGGATTACTATCCCTTGATGGCATTTTGTTAGAGGCAAATCAAACTGCTCTAGATTTTGGCGGAATTACTCGCGATGAAGTGATCGGTAAACCATTCTGGGAATCTCATTGGTTTTCTTATTCTGAAGATATTCAAAATCATCTCCAGCAGTCAGTCAGAGAAGCTGCTCAAGGCGAATTTATTCGCTATGAAGTCGATGTAATGGGTGGAGATCGCACACTTGCTACGATTGATTTTTCGATCCGTCCGCTCAAAGATGAATCTGGCGAAGTGATTTTACTGATTCCTGAAGGACGCGATATTAGTGCACTCAAAGCGATTGAACAAAATTTACGCAAAAATGAAGCCATGCTGTTGGAGTCGCAGCAAATTGCGAAATTAGGAAATTGGCAGTGGAATGTCACTGATGATGAAATTATATGGTCGCCCGAATTATTTAAAATTTTTGGGGTCGATCCGAGTTTAGGCACTCCTGGCTATGAAGAACACTTGCTTAATTTTGTTAAAGAAGATCGCAAAAAGCTCGATCTAGCTGTTCAGCAAGCAGTTAGCAACGGTGATTCCTATCATCTAGAATTGCAAATTAAACATTCCGATCAATCTTACAGATATGTAGCCGCAATCGGTCACGCAGAATATGACAACAATGGTCAGGTTTCTAGACTTTATGGCACGGTTCAAGATATTAACGATCGCAAGCTCATTGAAAAAAACTTAAGAAAGAGTCAAGCAAGACTAGTTGAAGCTCAACGAATTACCAAGCTTGGTAATTGGGAATGGGATGTTGCATCCGATACTACTATTTGGTCGCAGGAGTTGTTTCGTATATTTGGTCGCGATCCTGCTCTAGGCGCTCCTTCCTATGAAGAGGTCTTGCTCCTGTATATAGAAGAAGATCGCGAAAGACACGCACAAACTATACAACTATCCGTCAGTACAGGTGAATCATATTCTCAAGAATTACAAATAGTACGACCCGATGGTTCTTATGGTTATGTTGAAGCGATCGGTCACGCAGAATGTGACAAGCATGGAAAAGTAATCAGGCTGTATGGCACGGCTCAAGATATTAGCGATCGCAAAAACATTGAGCAAGAACTCCTTCAGAATCGAACTTTATTACGACTCACTCTGGAAAATGCACCTATTGGCATCGCCAGATTAGCTGCTGACGGAAAATTCTTAAGTATCAATCAGGCTTTCTGTGACATATACGGTTACTCTCCTAAAGAGTTGCTAAATATGACCGCCTTCGACATCACGCATCCTGACTCGATCGCCAGAACCTTGGCGACATTGCAAGATTTAACTGACAATAAAACGAATAAGAGCCAGATCGAAAAACAATATATCCATAAAAATGGCAATGTCATTGATGCGATCAGTCGTGTCAGTCTCATGAGAGATGCAGTTTCTAATTCAATTCAATTTATTACGATTGTCGAAGATATTACCGAACGCAAAAAAATTGAAGCCCAACTAAATTCGGCAAAACTTTCTGAGGCAACTATCCAAGCCAAAACTGAATTTCTTACCGTGATGAGTCATGAACTTCGCACCCCCATGAATGCCGTAATTGGCATGACTGAAGTTCTGCGAGGTACGCCTTTATCAATAGAACAGCAGCAATATCTCGCAACAATTCGTCAAGGTGGAGAAATCCTGTTATCTGTAGTTAATAGCGTGCTTGATTTTTCCCAGATAGAAACGGGGCATCTAAAAATAAACCAACATCCTTTTGCGATTCAACAATGTGTAGAAGATGTTCTAGAACTGATGACATCACGCATAGCTGAAAAATCTCTGGAATTGTCAGCGCTGATTAGTCCAGATGTTCCTAAACGGGTTATTGGTGACTATGTTCGTGTACGACAAATTTTAATCAATCTGGTCAGTAATGCCATCAAGTTTACAGAAACTGGTGAAATTGTCATCACAGTCAACTTAGCAACCGACTTAGCAACCAACTTAGCAAACGGAACAAAAAATGAGACAAAACTATTATTTGCAGTCCGTGATACAGGCGTTGCTATTGCACCTGAAGAACTCAATAATCTCTTCCAAGCTTTTAGCCAAGCCAATAGCTCGATCTCTCGACAATATGGTGGCACTGGTTTAGGGCTAGTTATTTGCAAACAGCTTTGTGAACTCATGGGTGGCGAAATATCAGTAAGTAGTACTATCGGTGAAGGTTCAACTTTTAGTTTCTCGATCATCGCTGACGCGATCGCTGATGATAAAATCTTTGAGCATAGTGATTCAGATTCACATATATCAACATCAGCAGAAATTAAGTCAAATCTAATGGAAGGTAAACGGATTCTCCTCATTTGCAACAATCCCACGATTGGACAGGCGATCGTTATGTACACCAAAGCATGGCAAATCTCCACCCAAATCGTGGAATCTGGCTCAGACGCAATGTTATTGTTTGCATCAAGCAACTTTGATGCTGTGTTGATCGATGAAAACCTCGCAGAAATGGATGTATTAGAACTGGCTAATGATATTCATCAAATTTTTCCTGCTCTCAAATTAGTGCTGTTGTCCTTTGTGAAAGCGATCGCCTTGGAGAAAGCTTCTCCAAATATTTTTGAAAAAGCGCGGTCACGCTTCCCCCACTTTTTTGCTGCATCTATTAGCAAACCGATCACCTCCTCAAAACTATATCAAACCTTAATCAATATTTTCTATCCTAAACAGGCTCAACCAATTCCTAATGATGCTAATTCAGCTAATATTAGCGATTCAAATCCATCAGATCCAGAAGGAGATATGGCTAAAGAGATGCCATTATCAATTTTAATAGTGGAAGATAATCCCGTTAATCAACAGCTTCTATTAAAAATGTTAAATAGATTAGGCTATCAGGCTGAAGCCGTCAGTAATGGACAAAAAGGGGTTGAGGCCGTGACTCAAAAAGATTATGAAATCATCTTTATGGATCTCCAAATGCCGATCATGGATGGTCTAACCGCAACTACGCATATTCGTCAAATGCCCAACCGTCAGCCTTGGATTATCGGTCTATCAGCTAATTCATGTGTTGACTCTCAAAAATCTGCATTAGCTGTCGGCATGAATGAATATCTCACCAAGCCATTGCAATCAGATGGTTTAATCGCCGCGATTAAAAGAGTTCCCAAATTAGCTTCCCAAGAAGTTTTACAAGAAGTTTTGCAAATAACTCCTACAGCATCCGCCGAAAAACCTGTTTCTAAATCAACCAACTCTTCCATTGACTTGTCAATATTCACATCCGTTGAGAATTCCGTGGGAAAAGACAATCTATTGGGAATAATCGACAACTATTTTAATCAAGCGGAGCGAGAAATTGCTAATATGCAAGCCGCTTTTAAGACTCAGGACATCGTAACCCTAGAACTAAATAATCATTCGCTCAAAGGCGGAAGCGGAGTATTTGGGGCAAAAAAACTTTTAAAATTATGTCGCTCTCTCCAATTTATGTGCATGATCTGTATCGAGACTGATGCCTGTGCGATCAATGATATTGACCAAATCGGGATTGTTGTACAAAATATCGCCGCAGAATATAATCTCGTCAAACAGGCTTTGAAAGATCTACAACAATCAAGGATCGCCAATCTGTAGCGCTTGTCTTTTGCCTATAAGTACCTAACCAGACCCCAAACAAGCTGATTAGCCCGCATTGCGGGCTAATCAGCTTCTTTGGGT
>JANMFC010000540.1:0-2284 GCA_031377675.1 Pseudanabaena sp. OTE_70b_metabat_355
ATTTGGGTTTTTGGTTTAATTAAGCCGAGGTACTTACCAATCTAGTAATAACCCCTGCGATCGCAAATGAGCTTGTAATTCTTTAATTTTGCCGCGATCAAGAATCGCTTGCGGGGTCAAAGCCACATCATCTTGTAAAACAATCCAAGCTGCCGTAGCCCCAGCCGCCGCCCCAGCCGACCATTCGCCCACATGGATGCGGGTTGCGCCATTGACGATGTGACTAACCGCGATCGCCTTACCGCCCATTAATAAATTATCAATGCGCTGAGGAATTAAACTCTCAAAAGGAAGAATGATCGGAAGCACCTTATCTTCATTAGCAGGAGCCGCACTGGGCGACTTTGATGGTTCCCAATTGCGATAACGGCAACCATGCATATCGATCGCATAGTGGGTTAGTCCAATCGAAGTAGCGTTAAACTTACGTCCATCCTGCATATCATTACGAATATCTTGCTCACGCATAAAAAATTCCTTCTGACCATAGGCTGAGCGTCCCAAAATGCGACGACCTTCACGAATATAAGGGTACATACTTAATCCTGACTCCGTTGGCATGGGACTATCAGGACCTGACATCATCCGCACAGGAAATTCCGATGATGCATACTTGTCCATGATCCATTCGGCAAACAACAAAGCGTGATTTTCGCCATCCTTAAGCGCGGTTGTATTCAAACCCCCTAGCCAGTTTTGTTGCTGCCCTGAATCCTGAACTTGTTTGTCAGTTAGAATCAAAGGTGGATTCATCACTCCCCAATCATTGCCGCGATTCCAATTAATAACGGTCATATCACCTTTGGCAGGAACCGCTTTAAAAGGATCATCGCGCTTCATGCTGACAATACGGCGATAATTAAAGACACTATTGCCTTCAAACATCGGAAATCGCCCCAAGTCATAGTCCTTGCGATGCTCTTCTCGCGAATACCCAGGTTGGACTTTGCGAAGCTCTTTCAGCGATCGCCCTTCATCATCGGCAATTTTCAGCACAAAGGGAAACGTAAATGCTTGCGTACATTCAGGGTTATCCGCCACTGCATGAACTTCACCTGTTGTGGCGAAGCCCTCTGAACCAACTCGATGGGGAATGTTTGCCCAAGAAATTAGTTCGCCCGTATCGCTAGAGTCAATCACCAGCATCTGCTTACCTGCGGGAGGTTGCAAACGGATTGGCTTTTTATCAAAAGTTTCGTCAGAGTTCCAATTAAACCAGCTTTTTAGTTCGCGAGATAGACGACCTTGGACGAGATAATTAGGATCGCGAGGGATGCGCTTTACTCCATGAATTGCGGTAATCCGATCGCCTTTTTGATTAAAACTTGCGCCCTTAAAAGCAATCTGGTTTTCCCATCGGCTTTTTGGGGCAGAGCGTTGGGACTCACGCAAAAATTCTTCCGAAGCGAGTTCACCCGAATAGGGCGTAAAACAAAGATTGCCCACCCAGCAACTATTAGTATCGGCAACTACACCCCCTGGCTTGAGATAAGAGTATTTCTCAGGCAAGGCGGGCTGACTGGCGATAATATTTTTGAAATGCGTCCAACTCAAAGGGAATTTTTGGCGATAGCGCATCAGCATTGACTCGTCGATCGCACTAACTCCCTGCGAACTAACTTGACCACCCAACATTGGCGTAAGCTCAATCAAGCAGGTGGTTGCACCAGTTTTCATCGAGTGATAGGCGGCGGCGACTCCACCTAACGACCCGCCCACGATCGCCACATCACATTCCCATACTTCCGCGTCAATAGGTGGTGGTGGGTTTAGGTTAGGAAAACCATTGCGATCGTATAAGGGTATTGGCGAATTTGGATTTTGAGCGATCGGTTCTATGGATGGCTTTTGTGTACCCATAATCTGCCAAGTTCTTGCCGCCGCGCCACTTAGTACCATCCCCAAGAATAATGTCCCTAAAATATATCGAAATTTAGGTCGAACAACAGATGGGAAAGATGCCTTCTCTGTAGATTCATCAACTTTTTGAGTCTGACTGGAAATATTTTCGGATTTATTTTGTTTTTCTTGATCGCTCATAATTCGCTATCACTAATTCAAAGACTAGCTTATTTTTTAGATAAGCAATTTAGACCCACACCACACGATCTTAAGATTAGCTTACATTGTCAAATATTTGTTACATTTTAAAGTAAGCAAATTGAGGGTAAAACGGCGATCTCGCACCACGCATAATCCAGCCGTTACATCACTTTTTCTCTAGGGAAACGATAGTTAAAGCCCAAAACACCAAAGAGAGTTGCCGCGCTTTGCGCGGCAGGAG
>JANMFC010000001.1:0-2971 GCA_031377675.1 Pseudanabaena sp. OTE_70b_metabat_355
GGATTTGTCGCAGGACTGAAACCAATGTCTCATCACTCAAAGCATCAATTTCATCCAAAAACACGGCTAGAGGACGCGATGATTCTTGTGACCATGCTGCCAAAAAAGCACCGATTTGACGACCTGATTCTCCTAAAATTCCATTACTTGGCTGTAACTCTGGTGGCAAATAAAATCTAATCGCATCCTGCCACTCATCTAGTATGGCTCTCTCTGCCAACTCAGGATCGTGAGAAAATACTGCTCCCACTTCCAAAGACAACATTACTGACGTATATTGCCCGCTAGCTGTTAACTCCTTTGCCAGCGAAATCATTGCTGTAGTTTTACCGACTTGTCTTGGCGCATGGAGGACAAAATAATTCCGCTGCGAAATTAGATTGACTAACTCAGGCAACCGTCCTGTGGACGGCAATATGTAATGAATATCAGCTTGACAAGGACCAGCAGTATTAAACCATTTTTGCATAACGACAGCTAACTAACGGGCAGAGATACCCCAACAATATAACGCAACGCGCCGAGCAACCCCTGAAACCTTGAAAACACGTTAACGGTACTAAGTAGTGCGATTCGTTTAGCGTGAATCACGGTATCTAGTCCGTACATAACCACTAGAGCCAAGTCTCCCAAGACTAGCTTAACTGTCCAGACGATGTAGGTGTAAGTCCTACTGTCTAAACTCAAGACTAACTCCTTATCTGCCCACAGTGACCAAGCTCGTTACTTGGAGGCTGAAGCTGGGAACAGGGCGCAATCAGACTGCAGGTGACACTGGCGCTAATAGGGAGTCCTCACGATGAAACAGAGCCTAGAAAAGCAACCCATTTTGGGGCAGACGCAATCCTTAAAATCTGACCTCGCCAGAGATTAGTATCCCGTCGCAATTGCTTAAATAGCGGCATGAGTAAGGGGTTCTGGCGGTTGAAATGGCTACATCTAAAAGGACACATCAATCTTCTGGACGGAACGAATAAAAACGAGTCTAAGGTCTGTAAATTGTCGAATTTACGGTAGACCAGACGAGAGGATTAACCCCCTAGGGATTGCTACAGGATACGCCCGAGAACCTGCAAGATAGCCCTCAAAGGCTCATTCTTTCGTCAGCTTTTAGCACGAAAATAGCGAAAATTTAAAAATTTAAAATCGTCTCATAGTATAGATTTCAGTGTCATCTTGCAGGTTTTTGCATTTATCCTGTATCTACCCCTAACTAACAAAGCAAATACCCCAACAATATAACGCAACGCGCCAAGCAAAGCCCTAAAACCCAGAAAACACGTCATCAAAACTAAGTATTTATACTTATTCGTTTAAATTTAATGACAAATAATTAATGATTATTTGCTCTAAGATGTTTCTGTGACAAGTTGGGCTTTCGATCTTGAAAACGATCGCTTTTTTCGCGTCTTCAAACACTACACTTAGAGATAGGGGTTGCTGATGGTACTTTGTAAGCTAGGTGGTGATGCTGTTATGTCGATTCCAGAGCCAATTTTAGTTGTTTACAGTGAACCGCCCAAAGCGATCGCTACTACAGACTTACGCCAAGCGAGGGTTGATGAATTTTTAGCGTCAAGATCTTTACAGCCGAAAAGTCGTAAGGCTTATCAAGCGGATTTGCGGACATTTATGGATTGGTGCGATCTGGCTTGGGTGGATGTGAGTCGGCGTAAGGTGACACAGTTTAAAACTTTTTTGCTGAAGGAGCGTGAGTTGGCGTTGAGTTCGGTGAATCGGGTGTTGCGAACTTTGAAATCGTTTTATCGGTGGATGTTGCTATCGGAATATGTGGTTGCCGATCCGACGATTGGGATTCAGCAGGAGCGATTGCCCGATCCTGTGGCTAAGGATTTGGAGGATGAGGAGGTGTTGCGGATTTATGAGGCGATCTCGTTAGGTAAGGTGGTGTTGCGCGATCGGGCTTTGTTTTCGGTGTTGTTGCATGGCTTGAGGGCGGAGGAGGTTTGTCGCCTCAATGTTGAAGATTATGTGAATGGGGAATTAGTGATTAAAGAGGCAAAGTGGGATAGTAAGGGAGAAGTACCTTTAACAAAGTTGGGTATTCAGGATTTCGATGCTTATTTGGGTTGGCGGCGGGAGCAAGAAGGGGAGTTATTGCCTGATAGTGCTTTGTTTGTGTCTTGCTCTAATCGTAGTCAGGGTAAGCGGTTGAGCTATTGGGGGATTCGGCATGTGATGGATGATTTGGCGGAGAAGACTGGGATTGATTTGCATTCGCATCGGGGTAGACATACGTTTGCGACGAATTTGATTGTGAAGTATGAGTTAGATCCGTCTTTGGCGATGGAGTTGACAAGACATCGGGATGTGAGAAGTTTTAGGCGTTATACGAATCGCAAGAATAAGATTGCGGCGAAACGTGCTTTCTTAAAAGCAGCAGAAAAGTTGGAATAACTGATGGTGATGATTATTGCTAAAGCCCGATCGCCTTATGCCACGTAAACAAACGTTGCAATTTTTACCAGTATTAAACAACTTGCTAGAGATGAGATTGCGAACGTACCCCGTATTCACGTCTATGTGTAAGTTTTAAAAAAAGAATTACATAGGGAAAGCGCTGTCGCTAAAAGTCTGTGAAGATTTGAGATGCAAAAATGAACCAAGAAAATTGCCAAATGTCACTGTTTAAAAATAGCAAATGTTATGTAATTGTGAGTTTCAAGCGCTCAATCAAAAAGATAACAGCTAGGCTCAAAGACCATTATGCTTGCGAAATTCTCGAATGTAATCGAGATGCAGTATCATTCTTGCCTTCAAAAGCTGGAACAATTCAGCAAATGTTAGCAAGTGGAAAAATACAAGACTGCAGGGCATCTCTAAAAATAGGTATAGGCAGGACAAGGTTTTTGAGGAATTGGGATAGACATATATTATAATAATTAAGAGATAGAAGAGGTTGAAAAGCAATGCAGGACAGGCAAACAAATATTTTCGATTTTGAAAAGTA
>JANMFC010000002.1:0-4121 GCA_031377675.1 Pseudanabaena sp. OTE_70b_metabat_355
TAGCCCAGCCATTGGTGAGCGTCTTTTAGTGCGAAAAAGTATTACTCCCTCAAGACGATTTCAATTTCAGGCAAGTGTTTTATTACCAGGGGTAGCCGAAATTCGGGGGAATGCTTATGTGATCAGAAGTGAGCAAATTCATCTTTTTGACATCATCACCAGTGTGACGCGATCCCGATTAGAGGAAACTTTGCGATCTGTTTATGGTCCCGAAATCATGCGCGACTATGCCACGGCTAAAAAAGTTTATGCTTACCCAACTGCGGATATGCTGAAGCGATCGCGTAGTCTGAATGCCTCGCCAATTCTTTCGGCTTTACGCGGAGAGTTGCGTCAGGGTAAGCAGTATGCCTATTGGATAGAGCTATTGCAAAATGGCAAGGGCGGCGCTAATTCTGGGCAAATTACAGTGCTGGAGTTAGAAAGCTTACCTAAACTACAGCAAGAACTTAGCAAAAAGGAAAATTTCTAAACAGAAAAATTGCTCCTGTTCTTCCTAACTCAGTCCAGTCTGTAATGTTTTGGGTAAAGCTATAAAAACCAGCCATAGCTGTGCAACCCTTTGCCAAGCAGATTTACGCCCAGATAACAAGTCCAAACTACCAATAAGCCCAAGCTAGCTAAAATCGCAGGCTTACGTCCTTGCCAACCTTTGGTAATGCGTGTATGTAAATAAGCCGCGAATACCAGCCATGTAATCAAAGACCATGTTTCCTTGGGATCCCAACTCCAATAGGAACCCCATGCTTCATTTGCCCATACACCGCCAGCGATGATCCCAATGGTTAGCAAAGGAAATCCTAAACCGATCGCTCGATAACTGAGATTATCCAAAGTCTCCCCAAGGGTAAGCCGACGCAAAGATAATGGTTTAGTTTGCGTTTCCGCAATTAATGTCGCCGTTGTAGCTGAGCTTGTTGATTGCAAATTAGCTGAATTTAAAGCGATACTCATCCCCTCAACGGCAAAGGCTGCGAATGTCTCAGAGTTGGAGATATTGGAATTATTTGGATCGCTATCAGCGAGACTCCGCAAATTAGTGCCGAAGGAACTGCCTTGCAACACAACATCTTGACCACGAGTGACGATTAAAAAGGCGATCGCCAAAATGCTACCAGTCATCAAAGCGGCGTAGCTAAGCAACATGACGCTAACGTGCATCATCAACCAATTAGACTTCAGCGCAGGGACAAGTGGCTCCGATACTTGCATTCCATCAGGTAAAGCGATCGCTGCAAAAGCGGTGATCCCCATCGCGACAGGGCTAGTGAATGCACCAATCAACCGTTTAGCATTGTCATTGGCACTTTTACTACCGATGCGATTAATCACGATATGCATGGTCGTAATCCCCCACGCTAAGAAAAACAGCGATTCGTAAAGATTGCTGAGGGGAAAATAACCTGCATCAAGCCAACGCGCTCCCAATAAGGCTGCTATACAGAGATTAGCGATCGCCATGCCAGCATTGCCCAGCGATCGTAAGTAGGGCAAATTAGGGAAAGCGACATGCACCCAAAAAATGAGCATAGTCGCAAAGAGGACGGCAAATGATGAGTTGTCCAGTAAGTTCTGAAGCGCGACGAGTTGCATTCAGGCGATTCTCCAGCAATTTTAAGAAGGTTTTATTATCGAATTTTTAAAAGTGCATATACCATGCATTTTTATTGTATAGCAATCCAAGGTAGGGGGAATTCATGAATTCCCCCTACCTTGGATTGCTATATAATTTCACTTATGACATTAAATTACCGATCGCTTCCCGCGCAATTACCCAACCCCGAAGCCGAAGGTGCGATCGTCGCACTACATGGCTGGGGCGCAAACTGTGATGATTTGATCTCGCTTGCGCCTATAGTTGGACTCCGCAATTATCAATGGATTTGTCCCGAAGCCCCGTTCGAGCATCCCATGCCCGATGGCAAAATGTGGTATGACCTGCAAAGTATGGATGCTGAAGGTTTAGCCCAAAGTTGCGAACTACTTAGCCAATTTCTGGAAGATTTACCAGCCTTAACAGGAATTCCCCTTGAAAAAACATTTCTATTAGGTTTCTCTCAAGGCGGTGCGATGACATTAGATGTTGGTCTTGCATTTCCGTTAGCAGGATTAATTTCCTTAAGCGGTTATTTGCATATTACTGAAGAGGAATTGCAGGAACTAGCAAACATGGATTTACCACCGATTTTGATCGCTCACGGTACGCTTGATTCAGTTGTTCCGATTCACATGGCACGAAATACCAAGGAAATATTTGATCGCTTAGGCGTAACTGTAGAGTACGAAGAATATGAAATGCAACATGAGATTCGTCCTGAAACCTGCGATCGCATCCAGCAGTTTATTTTGGAACATTAACTTTAGAGCATTAAAAACTCATGTATGACAATACTTGTAAATTTTTGGCAGAAAATTTTTCCTCTGACTTTGCCTCATGGATACTAGGAAAACCGATTACCTTAACCAAGCTTGAGCCATCCGAATTATCGTTAGAAAATATTCGTGCAGACTCGGTGATCTTCTTGCAATCTTCAGAAATTATTTTGCATATAGAATTTCAGACCTTGCCCGATTATCTGATTCCTTTTCGGATGTTGGATTACCGAGTCAGACTTTACAAAAAGTTTCCCGATAGAGAGGTTTATCAAGTTGTAATTTATTTAAAACCTAGTAGATCGCCTTTGGTGCATCAGACGACATTTGTACTGTCAAGCACAAGCCACAAGTTCAATGCTATCAGACTATGGGAAGAACCACCAGAAATATTCCAGCAATATTCAGGACTTTTGCCATTTGCACCCTTGGCTAATACTAATGATCCCGAAGCAACTCTAAGGCAAGTAGCAAAACAGATTGCCAATATCTCTGACAAGAATGTACAGGGCAATATTGCTGCGTCAACTTATATTACATCTGGGTTAGTATTGAATAAAGAGATCATTCAACGACTTTTAAGGAGTGAAATCATGAAAGAATCAGTAACTTATCAAGAAATTTTATCCGAAGGATTGGCTGAAGGTAAAGAAAGAGGATTGGCTGAAGGATTGGCTGAAGGTAAAGCTGAAGGTAAGGCTGAAGGTAAAGCTGAAGCTGTTCGGCAAGTCGCAACAAATATGTTGCGATCGCAATTTGACATCAACTTGATCGCTCAATTTACAGGGTTATCTGTGGATGAGATTCAGAAACTGTAACGAATGATGAAAATTGCTCGACTTTGCTTGTCCGATTAGTCAATGTTTGATGCGACAGTGTATTGTTAAGATTGAAATAATCACTTTATATATTAGGAGATATTATATGAATCTTTCAGATACTCAAGTGTTCACAGCTTTAGTAGTTGCATTGTTCCCCGCCGTATTGGCAGCTTTGTTGGGTTCTGCTCTTTCTAATTCCTAGTCTTCATTTCTACCTAGTGCTTGGCGCTGTAGGCAAAACAAGCAATTATCTAAGAGGCTTGCTTAGCAAGCCTTTTAGATAATTGCTTATATCTCAATATCCTCAATATTCAATGCCTTTTTTTACAACCTAGAGGTTGCGAATGGTCGCCAAACGAGATTTATCTGCGCGATTTTCCCCAGAAGAACAAAAACAATCCATGCGGCGATCGCAGGGTCAGTATGGGGTAAAATCTCCTGCGCTGACCGCCGTAAGCAACAGTCAGTTTGGTGCGGCAAACAATTACAGCGAAGCAGTTGCTCATAATGTCGAGCGAAAAAAAGAGCAGTTTTATCGCTCTAAAGCCACCGAATCGATCATTGTGATTGCGGTGAATATTGCTTTGTCGATCGCCGCGATCGCCGCGATCGTGAGATTGTTGCCTTACCAAACTGCCCAAAAAGAAAGACTCGACGAAATTATAACCGAGGTAAATTCGGTTGAGCAGCGTGTCGGCGGGTTGCGTGAACAATTGCCCCAAGCTTTAAATTCTGGTAAGTCTCAGGAAACGCTACTCAGAAAGCAAGGCTGGATTAGGAACAATCAAATGACCATTAAGCTAATCGATCCCACCGAAGTAGCATCCCCTAATAATGATGGCGTGATGCCCACAACCACAACTGCTCAGAGAAGTAACAATCGCTGAGGAATGAAAATTAATTAAAACCCACATTTGTTGGCGCGGG
>JANMFC010000004.1:0-1846 GCA_031377675.1 Pseudanabaena sp. OTE_70b_metabat_355
CTTGTTAAATGTCCGTTCTAACTCATTCAGCAATTTTTGTGAAGAAGCTATTTCTATTTGTCTTTGCTGCTGTAGTGTAACGAGCCGATCGGGGATACCGCCCCAAATAATAGCGGATACCCAAATATTAGTATCTAAAACTACAATCATTTTGATGTTTCTTTGCGTAATTCTATACGGACTTCTTTGACAATTTCACAAATTTCTTCAGTCGAAAGAACATCTAGATCGTTGTCAGCTAAATTTCGTCTTTGTCTGAGTTCTTCCCAACTTAATTTAGGCACTTTGCTAAATGTAATGCTATCTTCAGTCGTAATAACCAAATACTCTTCACCGTTGGAAAAGCGATCGCGAATTTCTAAAGGAAGTTGTAAGTCTCCTTCGGGGGTTAAGTTAATCGTGATTGTTTGTTGCATTATTTTTTGTGTTTTAAAAACGAATTTCTAGGCACAATAGCGTTGTATCGTCATTGGCGATTTCATGCTGATCGCGCAACTCGTTTACCCAGTTTGCAAACATATCTTGAGAGCTAATCTCATCTAATTTTACCCAAGGATCTTGATTAGCTTCCAATTGCTTAAAAATCCAACAGGAGATCGCATCGGTCGCTAAATAAAAGCGATCGCCCAGTTCAGCAACCCCATTAATTTCAGAAAAACAAATTTGCTCAATATTACTATGCGTACCAATCAATGACGGTCGATTACCAAATTCTTCACTTTGTTTTAGAGGAAAGCTTTTTCGTAATTCGTAATTCTTGACTACAAACAAACAAGAATCTCCCACCGCGATCGCTTGCCAACTCAAATCATCCACAATCTCCAATCCCAAAAAAGTCGCAAACGCCCCCTGTTCTACCTTGCGCTTGGCAAACCAAGATAAATTTTGATTTTCTAGCCATTGTTGCCAGTTTTGCTGCGATTTTGCCAACCAATCTAATGTTTGGGGATCTTGATTTGTAAAAGCCGTAACTAGCTCCTTTGCCCATTCTTGAGAAAACGAAGATTCGGTTGCGCCATCGGATAGGGCTATGGAAAATAGGCGATCGCTTTTGCCATAATTCCAAATATCTTCACATTCACCAACCGCATTTCCTGCTTTTTGTACCGAAAAACTTTGGATAAGCTCGAAATCAGCAGTTATTCTCGGTTTAGTAATCGCCGTGGGGTTGTATAAATGGCGATCGCTATACTTACAACTACGACTATTAAATAAAGTCTTAAAGCCAAAATTTGCAAACCCATATCGAGTATGCAAACCAGCAAAAGGATTAACTTGAGAAAAACTAGGCACTGTGTTTTAGCGGCAAAAGCCAAATAACATTATCGTAGGGTTCGTTAGCAATAGCGTAACGCACCATCATCAGAGGTTAGACGGTGCGTTATGCTGCGCTAACACACTCTACAAGTAGGATTTTGATTTTTCCGAGAGGCTGATAAGCGCTAGGCGATCGCCAAAGATGCCAAAGGATCGGGGATAGAGACACTGGGAGCCGTAAACTCACCTGACACCACAAACTCCAAACGCAACTTTAACCAACGCATTGTATTCGGATCGGTTGTTACTACCGCCGCCGCAGGTTGAGGGATTTGCTTTTTGATACTCGCTAGTTCAGGAGCTTCTAAGAAAGCAGGATTTTCGATCAACCAAAAATTTATCTCCAAATTACGGGCGGCAAAATTGCGGCGGCGCTCTGATAACGTCTCACTTAAAGGTTTTCCTTCGTCTTCACACAAATACTTACGGCTTGCCGCGACAAAATAATACTGTTGGGACTCTGACATAATTTTTTTAACGAGTAACTGCTACATATAAAAGCCAAAATTGTTTCGGCGGGCGAAGCCCG
>JANMFC010000006.1:0-4177 GCA_031377675.1 Pseudanabaena sp. OTE_70b_metabat_355
AGTTCACTTCTTTCTGTGGTGGTAAGATGTTTAAAGCTCATGAGGATTTCCTGATGGTTGTGATTAATATCAGAATATCCTTATGAGTCCCTTTATTCAAAGATCTCTAGGCGTTGCATTTCATCCTTGAATTGGCGACTCCTTATAGTGCATATAGCCAGAAACTTGACTTTCAGCCTATATACTCTATAGTAATATTAGACAGAAATTTTCTGTCTAATACATAGTTATACGGCTTCAACTGCTGGCAAGGCATCCATCAAACCTCTCGGCAGTATTCAAAAAAGATAATCATCTATGCCTTTGTAGGAGATGTTAAAGGATATGCCGATTCAAGTGCATGACAGATATATGAATATTGAACTATTAGCTCAACAACCTTCGTCATCATCTGTGCCTCAAGTAGTGAATAACCCTAATGTGCAATCAACTACTCAATCAGCAGATCCCATCAGCATCAGTATTGCCGTTCTTAGCTTAATTGTGTCAATAGCTGTGGCTTACGTATCTAACTTTAGAAGAGCGAATATCAAGCTCTCTTTTGGGAGAAATATTATATTTTTCCCTACATATATTCCTGTTCCAACTGGTGGTGCAGATATTGTAGTGGTTGGATTTAATCTACCCATAACTTTCTACAATTGGAGTCCTCAAGGAGCAACCATTAAACGCATCCGCTTGGTTGTTGGAAGGCAGAATCAGGATGATTTCTATGACATGACATGGACGACGTTTGTTAAAATTGGAAGTGCAGGAAATTTTGAAGATGAGAACTTGGCTCAACCAATTCCGGTGGAAGGTCGTTCTTCTGTAAATAAGGTAATCCGATTTGATTGGAGTCCTGAACTAGGAGGAAACCAGTTTGATGTGAAAGTTGGTAATTATGAGCTAAGGATTTATGGATGGACAACCGATACGGAGAAACCTGACTTAGACTACAGTACTTCCTTTACACTGAAAGATGAGCATCAGGACAAATTCAAAGATAGTGTAGCCGCTAAACTAACTACATCGATTTGGATGTCGCTAAACGAAAATGAGAAGCCCAACCAGCTTGTGTCTAGAAATACGATTAGCAGACTTTACTCTGGAAAGTAATTTTACCTTCAATATTTTGATATGAGGAGAAGACTTGATTATGTCTGAAGATAACAATACATCTCGCATCAATGTCAGTGGAAGTATTTATGGTGCTGTGAATACTGGTAACATAGCACAAAATTCTATAAATGTCGGTGGATCGTTTCAAGGAGTTGCTAATTCTGGCGACAACTCAATTATATATAATAATTCCGAGCATTCAACGGATAACGATGTAAGTAAGATTCTTGCAGATATCCTTGGGCAGTTAGCGAAACGCTATCCTAATGCATCTGAAGTACATAAACAGACTGTTTTTCAGATGGAACTTCAACAAAAGATGCAAGAAAATCCAACTCTGAAGCAACGTTTTTTAAGTGCTGTTAAAACTGGCGGGGTTGAACTTGCAAAAGTTTTAACCAATAATCCTTTTGTGAGCGTACCAATAGAAATAGTTAAAGGATGGCTCGAAGCCGAACCTCGTTAGTAACAGCCAGATAACACAGCGTTGGAGCCGACCTTATCAAAAGCGATCTGTAAAAGCCAACATTTGACTATAGCGGCTCAACTAGACCGTTATGCGGCTTAGTCTCTTGGTTACGGCAGCAGTTGAAATGGCAATTCATGAATTGCCATTTCATTTGGTTTCAAGTTGGTGCGTCTTCTTCTTGCGCCCTTAACAAAGTTTCAATATCCTCTGCGGGTAAAGGTTTGTAGAAAAAATAACCCTGTACTTGATTACAACCAAATGTTCTTAATAAATCAACCTGTTCCTTTGTTTCTGCACCTTCAGCAATAACAACTAATTTGAGGCTATGGGATAAATTAATTAGAGAAGTAACGATCGCTTGATCTTGTTCGTTATGGGCAATATATTCAATGAAAGCGCGATCAATTTTGAGCGTGTCTACAGGCAGATTTTTAAGATAACTGAGTGATGAGTACCCAGTTCCAAAATCATCAATGGATAACTTGATACCCATCTTCCGAAATTGATGGAGAATCTTGATTTTTTCCTGTACATTATCCATCATAATCCCCTCTGTAATTTCTAGTTCTAGATAATGGGGATCAAAATTTGTTTCTTCTAAAATTTGTTTTAAAGAAGCCAGAAAATCTTTTTGCTGTAGCTGCTTGATCGAAAGATTTACGCCAATCTGAATCGGCGGCAAACCCGCTTTCTGCCATGCGATCGCTTGTAAACAGCTATGCTTTAACACCCAATTTCCCATCGCAATAATTAAGCCCGTCTCCTCCGCTAGAGGAATAAATTTTGCGGGAGAAATCGAGCCTAAAGTAACGTGTTTCCAACGTAATAAAACTTCTAATCCAACAATTTTATTAGTAATTAGATCAACTTGAGGTTGATAGTATGTTTCTAGTTCTTCATTCTCTAAAGCTCTTCGCAGATTGTTTTCCATAGTTAGCTTCTGAAAACTCTGCTCTTGCATATTTGGGATGTAAAACTGGAACACATTCTGTCCGTTCGCTTTAGCGCGATACATTGCCATATCTGCATTCCGAATCAATTCATCCACATCCGTATTATGATCTGGATAAATACTGACACCGATACAAGTGGTGATATGTAGCTCATGCCCGCCACAGACAAAAGGTAAAGTTAAAGTTTGGATAATACTTTCCGCAACTTGGACAACTGCATCGCTAGATTCAATCTTCTTGGTGACGATCGCAAATTCATCTGAACCCCAGCGTACTAATAAGTCACCTTTTTTGATTAAGGCTTTGAGGCGATCACTAACAGCTTTCAGCAGCAAATCGCCAATCGCGTGACCGAGAGAATCATTAATCAATTTAAACCGATCAATGTCCAGAAATAAAATCGCAAATTTTTGATGTTTATCCTGTGATTTTTTAGTGATTTCTAATAATTGATCGTGCAAATACTTGCGGTTAGGCAAATCCGTAAGATTATCAAAATGAATTTGATAGGAAATAATTTCTTCGGATTTTTTTTGTTTGGTAATGTCGCAGATATGTACACGAGCTATGTCATTCCAAGATTTAAAGTGAATAATTTGCTCAAATACTCTGGCATTAATTTTGATTTCGCGAATAAAGAAATTGTTGTTAAGACTGAGTAAAGGAGTTAATTGATTTGACAAATCTTGTAGCAAAGGATGATCTAATTGTAAGGTGTCAAGATCAGGAAATTGCTGTAGAGCCGCAGGGTTGAAATACAACATTTTCCCTGACAGACTAAGGTCGATTATTGGCTGTGGATTAAGCTGCGGGGATGCGCTAAACTGCTCGACTAGATTTCGCATATTAATCGATAAATCTTGTTTCGCGATTATCTGCAACTTAGAAAAATGGATAGAACGCACTTCGCTAATTTCCTGAGCGCTGGCGATCAGGTTTTCTCTATTATAAAGATCGCCCTTAAGTTTATGCTCTAGATTATCGGTAAGCTTCTCTTTGTTAGCATTAGCGATCGCACTGATTACCTGATACACCACTCGCGTATCCTTACTAAATAGAATTTCATCGCCTTGATGGAGTATATGGGAGAGCCGCCTTTTGCCATTGATTAAAATGCCATTGGTACTCCTCGTACCGTTTAAATTACCATCAATGACCCGAAAAAAATACGATGAGTTCTGAGGGGTAGCGATCGTTAACAGCATCGCATGTTGGCGCGATACAAGATTGGAGCGAAGAACAATCGAGTTTTCTACTCCTCGTCCTAACGAATAAGTCATGTCGTTCAGCAGGAAATTGCGAAAGCCCTTGGGATCTTCAACCGTAATGACGTGATGAAGCGGCTCTTTGGTAACTGGGGTGGATGAATCTTCTAGGCTAACCTGCATAGCTTCCTTTCACAACGATCTTTAATCTAATTTGATTATCACAATTTTTAGATTGGGACGGACAAGCTGAAAAACGCAAATATTAATTTTGTAGTTTTTACGTTACACTAACGCATCCTACATTTAATTTCGCTTCCCTACTTATAGATACCTTATCCTAACTTTCTACGATGTGGCAATACTCTATTTAGGAATGAAAATTTAGGAATGAAAATTGATTAACTCATGCAATTAAAACCCAAATTCGCTGGGGCGGGCGAAGCCCG
>JANMFC010000007.1:0-18553 GCA_031377675.1 Pseudanabaena sp. OTE_70b_metabat_355
CGGGCTTCGCCCGCCCCAACAAATTTGGGTTTTAATTGTTATGGGGGCGCGTCAAGAACGCGATCAATTAATCCGTACTCAAGAGACTCTTGCGAAGACAGATAATAGTCACGATTCATATCGCGTTCAATCTTGGCGATCGGCTGTCCAGTACGCTTAGCATATTCTTCATTCAACTTATGACGAATCCGAATAATTTCTCGCGCCTCAATCTCAATGTCGGAAGCTTGACCTCTGGTTCCACCTGAAGGCTGATGAATCATGATCCGCGCATTAGGCAGAGCATAGCGCTTGCCCTTAGTGCCAGCCATCAATAAGTAGGAACCCATAGAAGCCGCCAATCCCACGCAGATCGTAGTTACTTCGGCTTTGATATGTTGCATCGTATCAAAAATGGCAAGCCCCGCCGAGACTGAACCACCAGGGGAATTGATATACATGTAGATATCTTTGGTTTGATCTTCAGAGTCAAAGTAAAGAAGGCGGGCAATAATCGAATTTGCCATACCATCCGTAACTTCTCCACTCAGAAAAATAATTCGCTCCATTGACAGACGCTCGTAGATACTAATCCACTGCGTATATGAGTCGCCAGGATAGCGATAGGGAACTCTAGGAACTCCGATGGGCATGGTTTTGAGTTATGTATAGATTTTTTCGGTGAAGCTGTTTAGATGTAGCGCTTCGCGCTACATCTAAACTAAACAAGTGCTGGGAGTGATTTTGGTAAATCTTTTGCGCTTTCGAGGACGCGATCGATGATCCCATATTCCTTAGCTTGATGAGGAGTCATGTAAAACATCCGATCCATGTCTTTGGTAATCACTTCAGGCGTGTTGCCAGTGGTGCGTGACAAAATTCTGAGCATGGCTTCGCGGTTGGTTAGCACTTCCTTAGCCTGAATTTGAATATCAGAAGCTTGTCCCCGCGTTTGGCGACGTGCTTGATGAAGAACGATTGTGGCATTGGGTAAGCTTGCCCGAAAACCCTTAGTGCCACTGGCGAGAATCATCGCGGCGGTTCCCATCGCTTGTCCGAGGCAGATTGTATGCACAGGCGGTTTGATGTAGCTGAGGGTGTCGCAGATGGCAAAAGCTTCGGTTTCAAAGCCGATCGCATCACCTGTGTACCAAGATGTCCCCGTGGAGTTGATATATAGGAAAATCGGTTTTTCGGGATCTTCGTATTGTAAATATAAAAGTTGAGCGATCAGCAATTCAGTGACATCGACTCCAAGCTGCTGTTTGTATTCGTCGGGAGATACAAGAGGCAACCCAAAGTAAATAATCCGCTCTTTTAGTAGCAGCGAAGGTAAGTCAGGCGGCGGTGTGCGTCCGTATGACGAATCCCCTGAATAGGCGGCTTGTGCGGCTCGGGGAACAGAGCGAGAAGGTCGATCCATGTTTATTCGTGTTAATGACACTAACACTGCTAGCTTATCACAGCGATCCCACTGCTATTGCCGAGTTGAGCCAAGATTGAGGTAGGGTTAGCCGTCTAGAGATAGCTAATTCGCCCGCTTCGTAGGCGAATTAGCTTTAAGTCGATTGGCTAGCTCACAATTCCTGTTAATGGTGAACTAGCACTGGCATAAGCTTTTACAGGAATTCGTCCTGATAAATAGGCTGTACGTCCTGCCTCAGTTGCCATCCCCATTGCGCGTCCCATCGCGACGGGATTACTGGCACAGGCGATCGCTGTATTAATTAACAAAGCATCAGCCCCCATTTCCATCGCCAAAGCCGCCTCACTGGGTACGCCGATTCCTGCATCGACAACCACAGGGATTTTTGATTCTTCGATGATGATCGCAATGTTTGCCGCGTTATTAATTCCCTGCCCTGAACCAATCGGAGATCCTAGAGGCATCACGGTCACGCAACCAATTTCTTCGAGGGTTTTCGCCAAACGGGGATCGGCGTTGATATAGGGCAGCACGGCAAACCCTTCTTTCACCAATTGTTCAGCAGCCCGACAAGTGCCAAGGGGATCGGGGAGTAAATATTTGAGATCGGGAATTACTTCAAGTTTGACAAAGTTATTATCTTCCTGCCCCAAAATCTTTGCCATCTCACGCCCTAATCTTGCCACGCGCACTGCTTCATCGGCAGTTTGACAACCTGCGGTATTCGGCAAGAGCCAATATTTAGTCCAGTCGATCGCTTCACCTAGTCCTTCATGCCCCACCGCATTAGTTTGTACCCGCCGCACCGCCACCGTGACAATTTCGCAACCACTGGCGGCGATCGCCTGACGCATCATTTCAAAGTTGGCATATTTACCTGAACCAGTCATAAGGCGCGATCGGAACTTACGCCCCGCAATTTCGAGCATATCGGTATCTGGTTCGGTGGAGTTAGGTATTTGGTTATTTAAGGTAAAAAAAGACTGGGAAGCGATCATATCAGGGGAATAAATGGTTATTTAGCAGGATGCAACAGAACAAGGGGCTTAAGCCCCTTATCTTTCAAAGATAATCAATTTCAAGGATATATATAGTTTGCGGTTTGAAGGCGCAATTTTTTATTAAGATAATCATGATACTCAAGTGTCTTCTGTAATATCTCAAATTTTTCTTAGTATTCCTATAGCAAGTAGCAATTTAGTTTCATGGCTAACCTCAAATCCATCCGCGATCGCATCGGTACTGTTAAGAATACGCGCAAAATTACTGAAGCAATGCGTCTTGTCGCCGCCGCAAAGGTCAGACGCGCTCAGCAGCAAGTTATCGCAACTCGCCCTTTTGCCGATCGCTTAGCACAAGTTCTATATCGTCTTCAGCAGCGCATCTCCTTCGAGGATGTCAATCTCGCTCTACTCGAAAAGCGTCCCGTTCAAACCGTTGGTCTTCTGGTAATTTCAGGCGATCGCGGACTTTGTGGTGGCTATAACTCCACGATTATCCGCCGCGCTGAAAATCGCGCCAAAGAACTAAAAGAACAAGGTATTAATTACACCTTTATTTTAGTTGGTCGTAAAGCCGCACAATACTTTGCCCGCCGCGATCAACCAATTGCGGCTAAATTCACTAACCTCAATCAGATTCCTAACGCGGCTGAAGCCAATGCGATCGGCGATGAAATTACCTCCGCTTTTTTGGGTGGTGTAATTGATCGCGTTGAGTTGATCTATACCCGTTTCGTGTCTTTGATCAGTTCTCGTCCTGCTGTCCAAACCCTCTTACCCCTTGAACCTCAAGGTTTAGAGCCAAAAGATGACGAAATTTTCCGTCTGATTACTCGTAGCGGTAAGTTGCAAGTCGAGGTGGAAAAGCGCGAAATCACTATTAAAGAACTGCCCAAAGAATTGATTTTTGAGCAAGATCCTGAGCAAATTCTGGAAGCATTGCTACCGCTTTACCTCAGCAATCAAATCCTCCGCGCTTTGCAAGAGTCTATTGCTAGCGAACTTGCCTCGCGGATGACAGCGATGAGCAATGCCACTGAAAATGCTGGCGATCTGATCAAGTCCCTCACTTTGCAGTACAACAAAGCACGTCAAGCTGCGATTACTCAAGAAATTCTAGAAGTAGTCGGTGGCGCATCCGCGATTTAAGTTAAAAAAAGGGCGGCGCTATGCGCTGCCCTTTTTTATCTAGGACATTGAAATGGCTTATAGCGACTTTAATCTATCCCGCGTTCGAGAGGCTTTTGGGTTAGTTGTCGAAGAACCGAAAAGTCTTTTTCTGGAAATTTTTCCCACTCAAGCTAGTGATTATTTGACGATCGCACTGGATGAAAATCTTGCCCTAGCCACAGCGATCAATACTGAAAAGGCACGCTCAGAAATGGTGATTGCGCCTGTGTTATTGGAAGTACGCCGTCGATTAAATTATGAGATTGGTTTTTCTCTGGTACAGAATTTAATATTGACTCGGCGCAAGGGCTAACAGGTTACTGTGACTATATCCTCAGCGCGATTAAGGATTCTTATGAAGTGCGATCGCCTGTTCTTATGTTAGTCGAGGCAAAAAATGAAAACATCAAGGCAGGATTGGGGCAATGTGCAGCCGAAATGATCGCGGCTCAAATTTTAAATGCGAAGTCTGGCTTGGAAGGTCGAGTAGTCTATGGTTGTGTGACAACAGGGACAGATTGGAAGTTTTTGGAATTAAGCGATCGCACCCTCAAAATCGATCAACGCGATTATTTCATCAATGAAATTTCTCTAATTCTGAGTATTTTATTGCTACCATTTCAGCAGTAGTAATCTATCCATCTCGCTCTACAGAACAAAGCCAGATTCATCCCTACGAAGATTTACTCAATGGCGATCGCGTCCATCGTATATATTTAAATGAGTTAGGCGATATCCGTCAGTTGCCAATATGGGTATCACTAATGGTCTTGACTACGGTTGACGAAAGAGAAGCTCCCGCCGAAGCAAGGTATTTATTACAACGGAATATTTCTGAGGAGCCATTGAGTCGCGCCATAATAGAAATGGTGACGACTATTATGGTTTACAAGTTTGAAGATCTAAGTCAAAAGGAGGTAGAAATCATGTTGGGTATTACATTACAAGAAACAAGAGTTTATCGGGAGATCAAGGCGGAAGGAATACAACAAGGACGCGAGCAAGGACGCGAGCAAGGACGCGAACAAGAAGCGGTTAATCTTATTGTGAGACAGTTGACTAAGAGGTTTGGGAAAGATTCTGGTGAAATTCGTTCTGTAATTTCTGAGTTGCCTTTAGCTGTTCTTGAGGATTTGAGTGAGGCGCTTTTAGATTTTAGGAATTTGGCGGATTTACAAATTTGGTTAGCAACGCGATAGGCTTTGGACTCAATGCGTAGCAACTCATTACATTTACGTCCACAGGATCGCGAAAGGTTACTTGCATTTCTAGAAATTCACCTGCCTGAGGTGGAAGTATGGGCTTATGGTAGCCGCGTTAATGGTCGTAGTCATGATGGTAGTGATTTGGATTTGGTATTGCGATCGCCTAATCTCGCGCCGATTGACTGGAAAAAACTCAATGCTTTGGATGAAGCGCTGAAGGAATCGAATATCCCGATCATCATTGAGGCTAGGGATTGGACTCGCTTACCCGAAAGTTTTCATCGTGAGATTGAACGCAATTATGTAGTGCTTAAACCTGCGAGCAAATAATCAAGAGCCGAGCATGAAAAAATCCACAAAAAGCGATCGCCAAATGGCAACTCCCGAAAATATCTCGCGTGACTCAACTAAAGAACGGATCGAGATGTTTTTTTGCTTAATGCCAGTATTTGGGCTAATTCCCTCAGCGATCGCTTTGGTGCGTCAGCGCAGTAGTCGTAAAGTGCGCGATGTTAGTCAAGTGGCGATCGCCTTGATGCTGACTTGGGTGATCGCTTACGGTGCAATGGGCGGCGTACCGACGGAAGGCGAAGCTTTACAAATTACAGCCGAGCTAATCAAAGCAACTTTAAGTTCGGGCTATTTTGGGATTTGTATCTATTTAATGTATCGGTTATATCGACATCAAGCGATCGCTTTACCTTGGATAAATAATATTTTAGAGACTGAGAATTTAGAAAATAATAAAAAGCGATCGGCAAAACGTGATCAAAAGCCTGATAATTAGATCCTAATTATTTTAGATTTAAAAACAATATCCTATGATTTCACGAAATACTAAAGATGCTGTTAAGAGCTTTGCCAAAGACTTCCAATCTTTTGTGCTGAAAGGCAATGTGATCGACTTAGCGATCGCGGTGATCATTGGTGGAGCCTTTGGGAAAATTGTCACCTCTTTGATTGAGGACATCATTACCCCTTTACTGCTAAATCCAGCCCTTAAAGCGGCTAATGTTGAAGACTTAGCAAAATTACAAGTCAGTGGCATTAAATATGGCGTATTTCTTGCGGCTGTAATTAATTTTTTGGTGATCGCCTTTGTGATTTTCTTAATGATTCGATCTTTTGCAGCATTAAAGCGTAAGGAAAAACACGAGGAAGTAGCGATCTCAGCCAAACCAGACCCGCAAGAGCGTTTAACTCTGGCTATGGAACGTTTAGCAGAAGTGCTGGAATCGAAATAAAATATTAAGTGTAGGCAAAGCCTACACTTAATATTTTTGACGAAATAAAGATAGTAAAGATAGTTCGGTGTTGCTTGCATATCATGCCATTTAGACAATTCAGAAGAAAAATTAGAAAAGAAATTACGCATTTCTTATTCACATCCTGCCTAACTTTAGCTATTGCCACGGGGATCAATGCTTGCGCTAGTCCTAATAATGACAAAAAAGCTGAAGAGTCTAAATCGCCTGTCCCCATATTTTTGTTTATGCAAGCTTCGCCCGATGGTAAGACAATCGAGGGAATTGTGCCATCGGATCTGGTTGAACAACTCGGTAGTTTAGATCGGGTGATCCAATCAATTCAGGTCGGAAGCAAATTTTCGTTGGTTCAATTTGGCAAGCCTTTGGGGATGTTTCAGATTAGTGCGGTACGAGGTTCCGATGCTTTTGGCGCGATCGCTAGTTTTAAAGTCCAACCACCAAATACCAGCGAAAAAGATCCACCGCTTAAAGCTCTTGATCCGAATGTGTTACGTCAATCTAACTTAACGATTGTGGCTAGCGATCACCTTAGTACCAAAAGCGATCGCCCTAGTGATCGCACCTACGTTTTTAATTGTCCTAATAAAATCCAGCCACTTGTTTTAGAAAAATCACGCAATTTGTTTCTCAACCTTGGCGCAAATCAAGCCGCCATTTCACAAGTTGCGATCGCCTCATTAGTCTGTGCCGATATTGACGGTGATAACCAGCCTGAAATTATCGCAGGGCTACGTCTCGACAATACGATTCGCCCCGTAGGTTTTGATCCGCAAGTTTGGAAAGAATTTTTGTCGCGCCCTGCGATTGAACGTCAGGAATACAGTATGTTGGTGATGCTCCGCAAGTCGGGTAATGATTGGGCATCCACACCAATTTTGACCCACACAAGGGCGCTCTCCTACATCAATGACAGTGTGAGTAGCTATGCTCTCTATGGTATCCAAGAAATCAACGGCGATCGCTATCCCGAAATTATTGTTCAAGAAATTGGTTTAAATTCCCTTGATGTGCGGGTACTTACACCCAATGTAGACGCGCAGGGTAAATGGCAATGGCGCAATTATTACCAAAATCAGCGATCGCTAAATATTGTGCAGTAGCTCTAAAGACTAAGAACAAGGGGCTTAAGCCCCTTGCCTGTCCGCAATTAAGCTCATCGCATCATCCAGTCTATCGAGGTTTCAAGTCGTACAAAGAAAAGTTTAAAAGTGCCGCAAAGCGGCACTTTTAAACTTTTCTTTGGGTTTGGTTTTAGCGCAAAGCGCTGTAAAGTAAAAAGAAAATCGCTTTGTTATGGCTTTAGAAAATTCGATCAGTTCCCCTGTTCTATTTAAACAGGTACAAATTCTGGCTCCAGATGTATCCTCAAATATTACCGAAACTTTTTCAGATGTCTTGATTGATCAAGATCGCCAAATATTTCTTAATCCCGATCAAGGTCAAATATCCCCAGAGACTAAGATTGATCAGCGTTCAGGGCTAGTATTGGGAACTGGGGCGATCGATCTTTATAGTACTAGTGGCGAACCTGGGCATGAATCACGAGAGACGATCGCTGAGCTTGTGCAGGGAGCAAAAAATGGTGGATTTTCAACTGTGGGAATTTTGCCGAATACTCAACCTGCGATCGATGATATTGCGGCTCTGGAATTTTGGCGCAATGTCCAACAAAAATATGGGGCTATGCTACGACCTTGGGGCGCAATTACGAAAGGATTAGAAGGAAAACAACTTACGGATATGGCAGAACTTGCTGAGTCGGTGATTGGTTTCACCGATGGCAAGCCGATCGCGAATCTCTTGTTAGTGCGCCGCGCTATGGAATATCTCAAGCCTCTAGACAAAGCGATCGCCCTATTTCCTCAAAATTCTGAACTCGCCAGTGGTGGTGTGATCCGTGAGGGTAAGTGGTCGTTGCAATATGGAATGTCGGGATACCCCGCCGCCGCCGAAACCTCGGCTTTGGCGGCTTTAATTGAAATAGTTCGTCTCACCAAAGCTAAAACTCATTTTATGCGAATTTCCACGGCTCAAAGTGTGGAATTAATTGCTCAAGCTAAAAATGATGGACTGCCCATAACCGCTAGTACAACTTGGTTACATCTTGTCCATTGCGATCGCGATTTAGCCAGTTACGATCCCAATTTGCGCCTCAGTCCTCCCCTTGGCAATGAAGCCGATCGCCTTGCTTTAATTGCAGGAATTAAATCAGGCGTAATAGATAGTATTGCGACTGACCATACACCCTGCGCCTATGAAGAAAAAGTAGTTCCCTTTGAAGTAGCACCCGTTGGCGCGATCGGTTTAGAATTCGCACTCTCCGTTCTCTGGCAAAACTTAGTTACCACAGGCTTATTATCCGCTAGCGAACTATGGCAATCTCTCAGTACTAATCCAGCAAAATGTTTAGGAATAGAAGTTCCCAAACTCTCAACTCTCTTTGATCCAAATTTAGAATGGCTAGTTAATAACAAAGCGATCGCCTCGCAATCGAAAAATACCAGCTATATGGGGCGATCGTTAACTGGGAAAGTTCTATAAAAGCATAGACGAAACAGTAATTACCATTGGTATTTAATTTGAGGGAATAGGCGGTAAAAGTTTTGCAAGGCAAAACTTTTACCGCCTATTCCTCGACCATCTAAGCCGTTCTATTAAAGCTTGGCATCTTATAACTCCAAGCCTGTTCGTGCATAATTGATCGCGCTAAAACATGGCGATAAAGTTCGCTCAATTGAATCGTCACTCCCGTCCAACTAAACCGTTGGTTCACGTTGGCTGATGCTTGCTTCCGCATTTTCCTAACCCATAAATCATCAAACAAAATTCGATGAATGCCATTTGCAAAGGCTTCGATATCTTTTGGCTCCACTAATAACCCTGTTTCTTCAGGAATGATCGTAAACCTCAAACCACCTACATTAGACGCGACTACAGGCACACCACAAGCCATAGCCTCGATCGCAACTAAACCAAAAGGCTCATAATGACTAGGAATCACACAAACATCAGCCGCAGTATAGTAAAGCGGTAAAATATCATGTCCAATCCTGCCTGCAAAAATAGTAGACTCTTGTAATCCTAAGTCATTGACAATATGTTCAATCCGCTCCCTTTCCGCTCCATCGGGCATATCTGCTGAACTACCACCGACAATAAGCAGCTTAATATTTTCGAGATTCTGTTCCTTCTGTAATAGTGCAAAAGCTCTTACCAAAGTCTCAATACCCTTACGCTCATCAAATCTCCCGACATAGAGAATGATTTTTTCTCGGCTATCTAGTTTTAATTTAGCGCGAGCATGAGCCTTTGATGTTAGACGAAAGTTAGTAGTATCAGTTCCGCAGGGAATAACCTCGATTTGTCCGCGAGTTGACACGAGCGATCGCAAAGTCTCCTGCTCTTGAGGGCTAGTTGCAACAACACAATTAGCGCGTTCTAAAATCTCTCGTTCAATCCTTAAACGAGTATTTGCAACTTGAGGAATCTCCACTAGAGATTGATATTTTACGGCTCCTAATGAATGATAAGTATGCACCAATTGAACACCACTAGTTTTTTGCAATTGCATTCCAGCCCAAGCTGATAGCCAGTAATTAGTATGAATTAAAGGATAATTCATCCCCTGAGTCCTTTGGAATGATTGGAATGAGTCCACAAACTCAGGCATATATTCAAACAAATGATCTCTAGGGATATAGCTTTCTGCTCCAGCTTTGAGTCGAATCGTTCGACAATGAGGCGAATGCTGCACAATCACATCATCATCAGCACGAGATTTTCTCGTAAACATATCCACTTGCCAACCAAGATTTGCAAGGGTTTCACCCACATGACGTACATATACATTTTGCCCTCCCGCCTCTTCTGAGCCGATATCTGCGGCAGGATCAGCATGATCAGAAATGAGAGCGATCGCTTGTCTATTCAAACTCAACATAATCTTTTTCTCCTTTTAATAATATTCAGCCCCTCACCCCTAGACGCTCTCTCGGAAGATGGGGAACTATAGGTCTTTCTCCCCCTCTCCCATTGGGACTACCGTGTACACACAACTAAGAATTATTCTCAAACCTTACCAATAACCCCTCCCTAGCCCTCCCCTTGCAAAGGGGCGGGAACAAGATTTCTAGTCTTCCCCCTTTGCAAGGGGGAATTAAAGGGGGTTTTTGCGACTTGTGTGTACACCGTAGCCCAATGGGAGAGTGGGCTGGGGGGTGAGGGCTATTGCATTACCAAATCGCGCTTATGCCCATTTCGAGAATATTTCTCTGCCAAAATCTTTTGATACACGGCTTCATAGCCATCTGCCATTCGTTTCGCAGTGAAATTCATGAGGACATGCTCACGACAAGCCCTCCGATCTAACTGAGCCGCAAGAGCGATCGCATCTATACATTCAGTGACAGTTTGACAAAGAAATCCGCTGACTCCATGAGCAATCACCTCAGGAGCCGAGCCTAAACTCATGGCAATTACAGGGGTTCCTGTGACCATAGATTCAATCATCACGAGTCCAAAGGGTTCTTTCCATGTAATTGGGAATAGCGTCGCAACGGCTCCACCCATAAGAACACTCTTTTGCTGATGATTAGCCTCGCCGAGAAACTCGATTTGACCATCACCAATATGGGGAAGAATTTTAGTCTCAAAGTACTCCAAATCCACAGCATCAACTTTCCCAGCCATTTTGAGATGCCATCCCGAACGTTTTGCTATTTCTATCGCTAAATGTGCGCCTTTTTCAGGCGACATTCGACCCAAAAAAGCCAGATACGGTGGATGTTCTGGATGGCGATAGAAGCTATAAGTATTGGGATCGATGCCGTTATAAACCGTGGATACATAGTTTAAACCTAAATTAGTATCCCTCTGAGAATTAGAAATACTGATAAAAGGTTGATTTCGGACATGGGTAAATAGTTTTGCATTGTCAGGCGTAAAAATGCCATGTAGCGTATGCACTGTAGGAGTCTTGACAAGATTTGTATAAGACAACGCTACACAACCAACATGGGAATGGATAATATCAAATTTATCAGCGTTCTCATAAACGCGACTCATATTCAACAGATCGTAGATATTTGGATCTTTCACACTGGTATCCAGACGTAAAGCTCTAGGATGCACGGATTCTAATTTAGCTAAGGTAGTAGAATCTCCTGACGCAAATAGAGTAACATCATGACCACGCTTAACTAGTTCTTCGGTAAGCAAACTTACTACTAGTTCAGTGCCGCCATAGGCGGGGGGAGGAACCTGTTCCCATAGTGGCGAAACTTGGGCAATTCTCATTATGAATCTCCTTTCTATAACTTCTATCACAAGCGATTATCACGGCTGTGATAGAAGTTTTTGTTATCTTACTAAAGAAAGCGTAACTGAGGGATGATTGAGATCATGTATATCAAAATCGCGCAATTAGTTGATTTGTATAGGAATGTATTGAAACTTGATAAAAGTGAACAGATTTAGTACTTTTGCGCTTGATATTATTGCCATTGATAGTGCGCGATCGCCTCTAAAATACCTTGAGCATAATCACCAGCAGCAAAGTATATATGATTCTGCCCACGCAATTTTTCTAATTCAGAACTATAATTTCGCACTACTACAGCATTGGCTCCACTAGTCAACATTTTTTCATCATTCCCCGAATCCCCTGCGACTAAAATGTTTTCTATCACAAATTTCCATTTATTTGCACAATAATTCACAGCGTCACCTTTAGAGGCTCTGAGGGGTAATATGTCTAAAAACTCTTGGTGGGAATAAATCGCTTGGACTTGAAGCTGAGATTGCTGAAGATGGACTTGAATTTCTTCAATTGAAGGTGATATCGCGGGATCAACAAGATAACTAATTTTATGAGCGCGTTGTCCCTTGGCAGTTTGTAGTTTAATGCCTGATAACTTGGCGATCGCCTCTCGCACTAGTTCAGGTTGCCATTGATCATTAATATGTTCTAGCCACTCCAGATCCATCTGGATCTCTGCACCATAGTAAATTTCACTACCTACCGATGTAATCCATAGATCGGGTGGTGGCACATCCCATTCTTGGAGAATTTGTTGAGCAGATTCAATAGACCGTCCTGTGGCGATCCCGAAGGCAATTTCTGAAGATTGTAGATAATCTACTAGTTCTTTTAGCGCAATGCGATCGCCTAGCAAAGTATTATCAATATCAGAAATTAACAGACGATTAGATTCTAAAAGCTTGTTTTGGAGAAATTTAGGCATTTTTAATATCCTTGAGACTTGGTAAATCCATAATATTTACATCAGCAGGATTTACTTTAAGAAAGTGATGCGTTAATAGGAAACTAACAATCGTCCAAGTTTGATATAACCTTGCCTGTTGACCGATCCAAACCCCGTTTGGTCCATCGAAATATTCTGCCCAATTTTCTTGAGGTAATCTTTTTAAGAGAATCTCATAGTTATCTTGTAGTAGCAAATTGATCGCCACCCCATCTACAAAATCTACATCATCTACATCATCTACATCATCTACAGAATCTACAGAATCTACAGAATCTACAGAAGAGTGTCGCTGTTGATCGCGGAGGGTTGCGATGACAAAGAACCAGAAAAGACAGGGCCAATGTCCTGCGTTATGATAACACCAAGGTAAATTTTTGCGATCGTAGCCAGTTTTTTTACGCCAGTCTTCACTTTCTAGCGGTGGATGGCAAATCCTGAGAGGCATTTGCGCGAATAAGTCTGTCCGATTTTGGTACATCAAATGAAATAGCGATCGCTGTTGAGATGGGCTAATCAAATCAAAAGTTGCACTCAAACAGTTTCCCAATGTAAAAAAACGAAAGTCGGGTCTACCAGTTCGGACATTGCCAATTAAATATCCGCCCCTGTCGCCCAGCCATTCTTGTAACCAATGGGGAATTGTTTCTGTCTGGATATTGTACTCATTAGCGACAAGATCGCCGTATTGTTCCGTAGGGTGACGACGAATAGTTTGGACAATTTGAGAATTTACCCAATAATGCTTGAGCATATAGCTTCTGAGATTTTTTAACCAAGCGATCGCATAGGATTTACGATAAATTTGCTGTTCCCTCAAAGCATTTTCAGAATCGTGCAAGTCCGATCCAGACTGTTCTTCAGTACATCCTTTTTCATCCAAATCTATTTGGATTAAACCCACCGCACTTAATAAAGCGCCATACAAAAGAGCCTGTATTTCCAAAGGATTTCCCCATACATCAAGTACGCGATCAATCATGAATGCACCATCAGGCACAAATAATGTCGGCGCATCACGAAAAGAAGGATGCAAAATTAAATTCAAAAGCTTCTGAATCCCAATCTGGACTTCAGAAGTTGTCGCCCATAGGCGATCGCCTGACTTCTGCACATAGATATAAGCTAAAATTACCCACCACAAGCTGGCATCAACAGAGCAAACTCGCCCAATCGCTCTCTGTCCATAATCAGCAACTAGCTTTCCTTCGACTTCCACAAAACTAGTTGGGAATATTCCTCTAGTTTGAAATTGATCGCTTTGTAATCGCAAGCAAGTATTTAAAAAATGTCTAACAATCTCGAATTTTCCTTCGAGCAATAAATAAATCATTACAGGCACATTGTCCCGAATGAAGATCTCATTGTAATTTAAGTCTTGACTATTTTTATTCTGGGGAATTGAAGCGATCGCACCTACAAATTCTCCATCAATTTTTACTAATGCTTGTTCATACAAAATTGATTTGGCAAGTTGCACTAATAATTCTTCTTTCATAATAAAACCAAGAACTCAAATAATCTGATTTACCCGCAAAGCGGGTGAATCAGATTATTTTATATTTAATTATGCCTATGTATTTACAGCGCTCTGCGCTGTAAATACAATAATTTTTACCATAGTCCCTGAACAGGCAATTGTTCGACAGTAGGTTCTGGCGAATCAGGGATTGATGTTGGTGATGAAATATTTGTTGTAGGAAAATCGATAGGAAGAGATGCTCTACTGTCAATTGGCGTGATAGAAGCGATCGCTTTCGGTTGATAAAATGACATGGAACCGACGATAGGAATAGTCGATGGGCAATCTTTTGTTTTAAACCAAACCCGTTTGCCCATCGCCAAGCCTTCAGTCCCATAGCGTGAAGAAATAATGCAATCACTTCGTGTATCGTTAAGTGCAAAAGCATCGAAATTCAATAAGCTAGAGCTTGCCTCATCAATATAGCGATCGCGATAGACTCCCTGAACTATATTGCGATTGTAGAGATTGGCGGCAGTCCCTACTTGGAGATTATATTTAGAAAACATCCAGTCAGGAACATAGTAATTGGTTGATTCTCCCAATACATTTTTGAAGGTGACGATATTACCGTCCATCTTTTCGATTACTTGGGGAGATGTACTGTCAAAAAATACATCTTTAGATTGGGCTGCGACAGATGTTACTGCTGTAGTTGCCGCGATCGCCATCGAGCAAGCAGCGATCGAGAAACTTAGAATTAATTTTTGCATGAGTTTGAATCTCCAAAATTATTGTAAATTATTGTTGAACTTAATGAGCTTTTCCTCTTACCTATCAACTATCGCAAATGTCCAGTTGATTTAATAATTGATTTGATTGATTAATAATTGATTTGATTGATTATCATACAAAGCTTCATAAAGACGTGATCGCCGCCTAATTTATGTCCATTTAATTAAACTGTTAAATTTTGAGATGTTCTCAATCTATTTATACAACTTAAACATCTTCTCATACATAACTTTAAACATACTGATGTCATATTTTATTTTGAAAGCCAACGTACTAGATTAACAACCTATTATCGAATGTCTTCCAATTTTATAGAGCCGTGAAATCTGCATTATGAAAACTGATTACTTAATAGTTGGTAGTGGTTTGTCAGCTTTGACATTTGGTGCTTTGATGGCGCACTCAGGCAAAACTGTCCAAATCCTTGAAGCTCACGAACATGCTGGTGGATTTGGTCATACATTTATGATGGCAAAAAAATATAAGTTTAATGCCCAATTTCACTATGTCTGGGACTGTGGTGAAGGACAAACCGTGAATCGGGTGCTAAAGAAATTAGGATTGGATAAAGAAGTTACCTTTGAAAGCTACGATCCTCAAGGCTTTGACCATATGCGAATGCCAGAATATGCCATGGATATTCCATCAGATCCAGAGGAACTAATTCAGCGTTTATCTTTGCTATTCCCAGAATCAAGCGATCGCCTCCGTGAATTTGTAAACGCAGTAGAACAAACTGGACAAGGCTTAAAAAAATTATCGCCACCACTTAATCCCATAGAATTGCTCAAACATCCCATCGAAGTATTCTCCACGGTGCAATATCTCAATAGCACTCTGCAAGATGTATTTGATAAGTTTCAACTTCCGCAAGCTGCTCAAACCTTATTAGCTCTGCAATGGCTAGACTTTTTATTACCGCCAAATCAACTTTCTTTTTATGCATGGGTGGCGTTATTCCGAGGCTATCAAGCAGGAGCCTATTACCCCACGCAGCATTTTGAGCATGTGATTAACTCATTGGTTAAGGTGATTGAATCTAACGGCGGGCAAGTATTCCTAAATCATGAAGTTACTAAATTTAACCTGACTGATAAAACTGTGACGGGAGTTGAGGCTATGAATCTTGTGAACCAGCAAACCGATGAGTTTGTTGGCGATACAGTGATTTGCAATATTGATCCCAAAAAAGCCGCGAAGATGATCGGTGAGTCACAATTCTCTAAAGCAGTGCGCCGAAAACTTGACTATGAATATTCGGTATCGAACTACATGGCTTATTGTGTGGTTAAAGATATTGACCTGCGCGACTATGGCTTTGGGAAATGGAATCTCTTCCATACAGGGCATCAAAATCTCAATGAAGCCTTTAGCCAAATGTACGATCGCCATGATTTTTCTAATCCTAGTTTTGCGATCACTACTCCCACTTTACTGACTGAAGCAAGCTCAGACTGCCCAGAAGACAGCCAGATTGTGGAGTTTCTCACGGTGGCAAATTATGGCTACTTCAAGGAATTACAAAAACGCGATCGCAAGGCTTATAACCACAAAAAGCAGGAAATTTTTGATTCCATTTTAGATGTTGTGGAGGCAAAATATGTACCAAACTTTAGAAAGCATCTGGTCTTCCATATTACGGGCAGTCCCACGACCAATGAGAGGTTTTGCTGGTGTCCCAATGGTAATTCCTATGGTTCTAGCTTGACACCGCGCAATATGGGGCTAGGGCGACTAAATCACGAAACTTCGCTCAATCATTTCTATTTTTGTAATGCTTCGTCTGGTTACCCTGGTTTTGCTCCCACGATTTGGACAGGGGCGTTGCTGTATCAAAGATTGTCAGGTGATGTAATTTTAGGCGAATCATAAAAATCGCAATAATTGGCGGTGGGGCTAGTGGTATGGACACAGTTCACCAGCCAATATAAAATTGGTCGTCTTCATGAGTGGGTTTGGCGCTTCGCAATAATTCAATCGAATTAGGCTTTCTCATTGGTCTGGAGTTTTCAACGATTTTATCGTCTTCAGCCTGTTCGAGAATATCTGTAGTACGTTGAAGGTAATCCTCGTTAATGCGAACTACTTTACGAGAAATTGAAGCGCCGACTAAGGACAAGAAGCTAATTGCAAGGCAAGCTTTTCTGAAGGTCGATTCTTTCTGGCATATGCCAACAGTGAAGATACCACAACCGACTATAATCGCAATTACGCTAACGATCATTGCCTGCAAATGTGTTTGTCGCGCTCGATTTAATTGAGAAATCATAATAAGGCTCCAAATAAGATACCAAAACTTGCAAAGACAAGGCGAAAGAGGACTCCAAACAGCAAATTAATACTTTGGGTGATGGCATATATAGCAATCCGAAATCATTTATAGCTTTTTAAGAGTTGTGAGAGGCGCACCCTGCGGGTGCGTCTCTCACAACTCATTTCGGATTGCTATAGTAGTCTCTGAAATCTTCATTTTTTCGTGGTAAATATTTTTTTGCCCAGATCACCTGCTGAATGTAGGATCTATCACTCTTCCCAGTCGGCTTTCGTTTAGATATTCTGCTTTTACTCCTGCTCCGATTAGATGGTCTGTCGCTTTCCCTAAAAAAAGTCACTGAATAAATACAATGGAGCCGTCAGCAAACTCATGCAGTTCAAAATCATCGCTTTCACCACTTGCCCCGTACTTACTTTCTCTTGCGGGTGGTTTCCTAGCTCCCATCTATGATTTCGACTATCCCGATATCATCTACTATCCCAGCAATAATACCTAGATCGTCTATGTCTTGTACGTCTATCTCTGGCATTTGACTATTTTGATTGCTCTTTATTAAAAATACCTTATTTGAAATTTAACCTGCTGAATGTAGGGTTTAGGACTACCACAATTTTTATTTGCTATCCAAGAAGTTTGAAACATTACACAAATGGGTCTTTGTACAAATTCAATCTTTGTTTAAGCAGGAGATAGAAAAAAGGTAAATCATCTATAAAATAGCGTTTCCATAGACGAGGCTCATTAAATAATCTATATAACCACTCAATTCCTGCGTTACTTATCCATAAAGGGGCTCGCCGAATCATGCCAGACTCAAAATTAATTGTAGCTCCAATAGACATAAAGATTTTGATTGTTGGTAAATTGTCTTTATAACTATAAATCCATTTCTCTGATTTAGGTGTTCCTACTCCTACTGCCAGCACTGTCGCTCTCGACTGTTTGATGCTCTCAACAATCTTCATACATTCTTTTTCATCTGACTCAAACCCAAAGGGTGGAGAATAAGCACCCACAACAATTTCCCTTTCCACCTTTTTGTTGATTATTGTAGCTGCCTTCTCTTGACTGCCATCCATACCACCTAATAAAAAGATCTTTATATCAGGTTTATCTTTATGAAAATTACAGAAAGTTGGAAATAAATCGGAGCCAGAAATTTTTTCTCGCAAAGGTGTACCTAAAAACATTGAAGCATAAAGCAAAATCTGACTGTCACATACCCGATAATCCGCTAAACCGTAAATGTGGTAAAAATCAGGATCTTTTTGTAATTTCATTAAATGATCTACATTTGGTGTAACTACAACTCCCTTGTGAAGACACCTAAGAATTTCTTGAGTGGAGATATTGTCAATCTGAATATTTAAAATTCTTACTGATGTTCTTAAATCAAACTTATAAGACATAAACTTAATCTGACGGGTGACAAACAGTCCTAAAAGTATGTTTAGAGGTAACTCTGAGAGTTTAGAATAAATAAAAATAGGTCAAGAAATAGTAAATATGACATATCTAGTAAATAATGCTTAAATTTTATCAAACTTATTTAAAAAGTCAACCAAGAGACTGTTTGAAAAGTTTTTCCTCTATCAAATATCACTCAAAAGCCATAGTTTGCTATGATTTTAATCATATTTTATTTCGGGTCGATAAACTTAAGTGACTTGCGAAAAAATAAAATACCAATCCAGATTTTCCAGAATCGG
>JANMFC010000056.1:0-4547 GCA_031377675.1 Pseudanabaena sp. OTE_70b_metabat_355
AATTATCAGGCTTTTGATCACGTTTTGCAGATCGCTTTTTATTAGAACCAAAAATCGTTGCGCTGGGCAAACTCCGCCGCACCGCTAATTTTTGAGTGGGAAGAGCGTATGACAAAAATATACATTTTTTGTCACCAAAAGTCAGAAAAAATCGTTTAAAATCGTTTAAAATAATTTAGGTAGAAATAATTTAGTGACAACTATGAAACTTATAGGCAATATACCGATCAATCTGTGATTGATTCCCAGATATTAATGTTGCTTAAGCAAAGGGGATTTTACAAGGTGAATCTTAATCTTCTATCTTTGAGCAAAACGAGCCACCAATAACCCAAAAAAGTTCTAACTCTTGATTGATTATGTTTTTTACTAACGATCTCGCCCAATCTTCATTGCAGAATAGGAAAAAGATAATCATTGAGCAGTTTTTTATAGTACTTTAAGCCTTTCTTGTCCGCTTGGTCACGATTTAAACGTTCAACCCTAGTAATCCCCTAAAGGTCTAATCATGGAACTCTTTGCATATATCCAAGAAGAATTTATCGCTGCCGATGATGCGATCGCTAACTATAGCGATATGTCTACTAGAGTAAATATCGACTCTTCCTTTAAGGTTTGGCTGAAGAAATTAATAACCAAGTCGGCAAAACTTAGTTTAAACGTAATTCTGGCTAGTACGACAGTTTTGATTGGGTTAGGTTCGACCCTTAATGTTTTAACTGAAGTTGCGACAGCACAATCTACACCCACCGCTGTTGTACCATCTGCTAGCACCAAATATTTACAGTTTCTCCTATCCAAAAATGGTTTTGACCCTGGCGAGATCGATGGTGTCGCAGGAGCTTCTACTAAAAATGCAATTATTCGCGCTCAACAGGCTCTGGGATTAACGGCCGATGGAGTTGCAGGCAGTCGGACAATTACGGCGCTAGAAATGGCTTTAGAAAAGTCTGCTACTGAACCGCCCGCCAATTCATCAGCATCACAAGCCGAAGCCCCGCGCCCAAAATCAGCAGCAGTGATGAATCTTCAAAAACGGCTTGCCGATCGCGGTTTTTACAACGGCAGTGTCGATGGGGTTATGGGTAGTCAAACTCGTGCCGCAATTGTCGCAGCTCAAACTGCTTACAACCTAACTCCCGACGGCGTTGCAGGCAGTCAGACTCTAGCCGCGCTAGAATCTGGTAATAATTCTACTGGTAATAATTCTACTGGTAACAAGGGTGCGGTTTCTAGTCGTAACGGCAGTGCTAATACGAGTACCGCTAGCAGTAACGTCAAAAGTGCTGAAGTCGTTGTTTTACAAGATTTACTTAAAAAGCGTGGCTTTTACAATGGCAGTTCTGATGGTCTGATGGGGCCAGCAACTCGTTTAGCAATCTTTGAAGCTCAGAAAAGCTATGGCTTAACCGCCGATGGTATTGCAGGCAGTCAGACAATCTCCGCATTGGAATCGGGAAATAGCCCAACCGTTGAGACAAAATCTACAACTGAAACCAAAACTACTGTTGAGACCAAAACTACAACCGAAACCAAAACTACCGATGACACCAATGCATCGGAGGTGTCTAGCTCAACTGATAAAAAAGCTGATAAATCCCTACTTGCCATCCAAAATTTGTTGGCAAAGCGTGGTTTTTATGATGGGGCGATCGATGGGCTTAAAGGATCAATGACTAGTGCGGCGATCGTTGCGGCTCAAAAAGCCTATGGCTTAACTCCTGATGGTGTTGCGGGTTCTCAAACCTTGGCAGCATTGGAAAAAGATACTAGAAAAGTAGCGAATCCATCCGCTAACCAAACTTCTAAACCTGCATCATCAGTCAACGATGATAAAGTTGCTAATTTACAAAATCTGCTTGCCGATCGCGGATTTTATAATGGACCGACTACAGGCTTTCTTGGGTCAAGAACCAAAGAAGCAATTATCGCAGCCCAGAAGGCTTATGGCTTAACTGCTGATGGAGTCGCTGGCGCAAGAACGATCGCCGCATTGGAATCAGGTTCACCACGTCAACAGACCGCCATCAGTAATCCTGCTCCTGCGGTTCCAATCAGTAATCCTGCTCCTGCGGTTCCAACAACTATTCGGGTGATACCAACGCCGCAAGCAGCAGCAAAGCCAATCCCGCAGCCAGATCTTCAGCCACAAATCCGAGTTCAGCCCCAAGCGCAACAGACTCCTCAGGCTCAACAGATTTCTCAGGCTCCTCAGACTCCTCAGGCTCAAGCTCAAACGACTCCAAAGCCTCAGGTTCAACAGACTCCTCAGGCTCAAGCTCAAACGACTCCAAAGCCTCAGGCTCAACAAATTCCACAAGCTCAAGTTAAACAGGCTCTACAAGCTCAAGTTAAACAGGCTCTACAGGCTCAAGCTCAACAGGCTGTTCAGGCTCAAGCTCAACAGACTCCACAACCCAAGCCTACTGTCGCCGCAACCAAACCTACGGTAACATCTGTAGCTCTAGCCACACCAAACTCTCCAGAGCCTAAGCCTACTGCCGCCGCACCCAAACCTACCGCGACATCTCTAGCTCTAGCCACTCCTTCAGCAAAACCAAGTCCTCAACCCGCTAAGCAACCTGCTGCGAGTGATGCTCAGGTTTTAGAGTTGCAAAATTTGTTGGCAAAGAGAGGTTTTTACAATGGCAAAGTTGATGGTGCATTGAATGGAGAAACTCGTATTGCGATCGACAGGGCGCAAAACTTTTATACCATTAGCCCTGCTGACGGGTCTATCAGTAATAAACTGGCTGATAGTTTGAGAAAAGATACATTTATTTCTGAGGACAACTAATTTAAATGTGGTTTCGCACTTTAACTATTCATGTTGGGGCGATCGCTATTTTTGGGGCGATCGCGCTCTCTTTGCAGTTACCTAAACTAAATCAGCGTTTGAGTGGACAAACCTTAGAAGAAACCAGCAAAGCGGTCAGAGACGAAGAAGCAAGGCTGAAGTTAATTCGGCAATTACCACCAAGGGGAATGGGTTTCAACAATATGATTGCCAATTTCACTTTTTTGCAGTTTTTGCAATACTTCGGTGATGATGATGCGCGTAATACTCTCAAAACGGGATATAGCCTTAGTCCCCGCTACTTTGAAAATATTATTGAGCGTGATCCTCGATTTATCAGTAGCTATATCTATCTGTCAACTAGTGTATCGATGTTTGCGGGTTCGCCCAGTGAGGCAAATTCTATATATGCCAAAGGGCTGCAATCGCTCGATCCCAGAAAGCAATCACAAGCCTATTTCGTATGGCGTTATAAAGCGACCGATCAGCTATTATTTTTAGGAGATGCCAAGGGAGCGCGGGAGTCTTATCTCCAAGCAGCCGAATGGGCTGAACAAACTAAACCATTAGACAATAACGTTGACGCTCTCAAGAGGGCTGTCGAATCATTTCGTGAATCAGCAAAGTGGCTAGAAGGCGATCGCGATCTTACTCAAGCGCAAATATCAGCTTGGTCAGTTGTCTTACAAAATGCTGTGGACAAGAAAACCGTCCAGATTGTCATGCAGGAACTGGATAAACTGGGCATGAAAATTGAAATTAAAGATGATCGACCAGTCATTGTCCCTAAAAACCCACGGATTTCTCAATTATAAAACCTAAAAGCATGGTTCGCCCGCTACGCGGGCGAATCATGCTTTTAGGTGACTTATGCATAGCTCAATGAATCGAGAACATTGCCGATCGCTAGAAAGTGCCAATTATCCAGTTGCTGGTGTTGATGAAGTGGGGCGCGGTTGTCTATTTGGTGACGTGGTGGCGGCGGCGGTGATTTTGCCAAGAGATCGCTTAACGGAATTGGAACAGCTTGGTGTAACTGATAGCAAAAAACTCTCGCCAAAACGTCGTGAACAATTTGATCTAATCATTCGTGATGTGGCGATCGCCTATGCCATTGGTCATGCTTCGGCGCTAGAAATTGATCAAATGAATATCCTCGCGGCAAGTTTACTGGCGATGGAGAGGGCGATCGCGCAGTTACAGCCCCAACCAAATCATTGTTTGATCGATGGGAATCAACTGCTGCGATTTAAATTAATTGCGCCGATTCCGCAAACAACTGTCATTAAGGGCGACTCTCTATCTGTTTCGATCGCGGCGGCGAGTATTGTCGCCAAGGTGTGGCGCGATCGGCAGATGGTAGAACTTGCGGAAATATACAAGGGATATGATCTGGCGACAAATAAGGGTTATGGTACGGCGAAACATCGAGAGGCGATCGCCAAACTAGGCTACAGCGATCTACATCGAAAATCCTTTAAGATTACAGCCAAAGAGTAAGAGTGCCGCTTCGCGGCACTCTTACTCCCTACCCAGTTAAGAAATAGCAGGGTGGTTTCATTTTCAGAAAAGCAAGCAGGGAGGGAGAGCAAGAAAATTCATGAAGAAGAAATCAGTAAGAATAAGAACAAGAGAGAATATCAAAAACTTGACGAACTTGATTAGCGAGAACACGTTGTCCCTGAGGAATAGTGCGAAAACCAAGACGACGAACAGTGGTCATGATAAAACAGTGAATAATTGCCCAAAT
>JANMFC010000098.1:0-3173 GCA_031377675.1 Pseudanabaena sp. OTE_70b_metabat_355
GCATACATTCGTGACCGTATTTCTTCCCTCAAACTTATTCCTCCTTTAGATTCCATTATCCAGAATTTATCTTCTCTCTATTCTTTTGGCTCTTCTTGGATTCCTTCCTAATCCTTTTACCCTACTTATTGAGCGGATACAATATTTTTGAGTTGCAATTTGTAATCGAGATTTTCGTTCGCTTCCTTATTGGCTAGCTCCGTAGACATAAGCTGTCCCAAAAACTCGCAAACAGTCCGTACCTCGTAAGGGATAAATTTGGGACTGCAATGATGACAGGCAATCAATCCCCATAGCTCTTGCTTCTGAATTAGGGAAACGGACATGGAGGCGGCTACTTCCATATTTTTGAGATATTCAATATGGATTGGTGATACTGAGCGCAGGTTGCAATGACTCATATCAAGGGGCGTTGGCATATTATCACTAGCCACTAGGGCGATCGGCTGATAATCGATATCGGGAATCAATCGCAACCAGCTAAGGGTATAGAGATGTTTTGCTTGTTTAGGAATATCGGAGTCTGGATAGTGCATTCCTAAAAAAGCATCTAAATGATCCTGTTTGGACTCAGCAATCACCTCACCATCACCTTGCTCGTTAAACCGATAGACCATGACGCGATCAAATCCCGTAATTCGCCTGATTTCCTCCACGATTAAATTGCAAAGTTCCGATAGATTCGCCACAGTCTGAATTTTGGCAAGGGTATTCTTAATTTGAAGATAAAAATGTAAGAAGTCCTTATTCAAATTATCGATATTATCAGTGAGCAACTCTAGCTCTAATACTATTTCGCCACTGATAGCGCGATGGACAATCCCATTAAAGTTTAGAGTAGAAGATCCTGCGCGAACAAAGCTGATAGTTGAGGGATTAATATTCTCAAAATTACGCTCAAGACAATTAACAATATCGATAACGCGATCGCTACCAATAAAGTCCGCTAATGGGCGATCGAGCAAATATTCGGGAGCAAGCCCCAAAATATCCAAGCTATTCGCGCTTATCTGAGAAATTTTTAGCTCATCTTCAGTAAGAACCATCAGCACCCCATGTGGCTGAATCGATCGCGGGGTATGTATAGGCTCGCGATCGCAATTAGTGACACTAACTGCCTCTAAATCATTAACTGTATTTATATTCATTTCCAATAATCTCCAATAATTTCTAACAATCAAAAGGCGCTAACTCTAACCCATTGTTGACTCATGGTTTGCTCATAAAGAGATTCCAGTCGATCAATATTTTTTACCAGCGTATAGCGCTCCAAAACCCTTTGTCTTGCCTTTAAGCCAATGATCTTTGCCAATTCAGGATGATCAACAAATAATGGCAAAAGCGTAGAGAGTTGAGAAGTAACCTTGTGGGAATCCAGAATAATCCCTGCGCCATTTTCGATCACTTCACCATCCGCACCGACATCAGTGGCAATACAGGCGACACCGCAGGACATCGCCTCTAACAACGACAAAGATAATCCTTCCACTAATGAAGGCAAAATAAACACATCCGTACCGCGTAATATTTCAATCCGTCTCTGCTCATCGGCAATATATCCCATCCAGACAATGCTGCGATCGCTTCCATAAAAAGTCTTCAGCCCTGCCAACAAAGGTCCAGTTCCCACGATCGCTAATTTGCAACCTTCTGGCATCCGACATTTGCGCCATGCCTTGAGTAGTGCTTCGACATTCTTCTCGGCAGCGAGTCGCCCTTGATAGAGAAATAGTACATCGGCATTCAGTTCCGCTTTGATGTTGGATGTGCCTGGAGAATAGCGATCGCTATCGACTCCATTGGGAATAACCGCTATACGAGTATTGGGAACGCCTAGTTTATTGAGTAGTTCTTTTTGAATATTCGAGAAAATAATTACTTGATTGTAATCCGCTAAAGATGGAGCATAAATTTGATAGGTAAGTTGCTGGGAACTTGAAACTATATTGCGGCGTTTGAGATCAAAGGGTTGATGAAATGTGGCGACAAGGGGCAGATCAAGCTCAGCGCAAATCTCTGGCAAGCGAAAATCTAGCGGTGATATGGCTAGGGATGCATGGATCAGATCGGGCTTGAGCGATCGCAATGAATCAACTAAAATCTTATTCGCTCGCAGCGATGGCACTGTATAAATAGTTGACTTGTACAGAAATGGCAATGTCACATCCTGTGAGTCTTGAGAATTCTCTTCCAAATCCTCATCGGTTTCCGCCGCAAAATGCATGAAGCTGACTCGATGTCCGCGATCGAGTAGGGCATTTGTAATTTCGCGACTATAGGTCACGTTGCCACAAGCAGGGGATTTTTTACCTAACCATGCAATATGCATGAGCTACACCACATTATTTGCTTACAGCGCTTTGCGCTCAAATCCAAACCAAGAGATTTTATAAAAGCGTTGCTTTGCAACACTTTTATAAAATCTCTTGTGGTTTGTATAATACCAAATGCTTACCCTCAAATAAACAAGAGCGAGAACTAGGTTCTCGCTCTTGTTAGAAAAATATGGGTCGCTCGGGATTTGAACCCGAAACAAATCGGTTAAAAGCCGAGTACTCTACCATTGAGTTAGCGACCCGCTTAAGTAGCCAACGTAAAGTTTTATTTTCAAAAGAAAATCAATCATTTACGCGCTTGGCTAGTCTAACACGGATTTAGCAAATTACACCAGTCAAACTAAAAGGTCTTACTTCAGTAATACTTATAGAAACAGTTTGACCGATTAGCTCCGCTAATGATAGCCCTGTTGTGTTTTCGGTGAAGGCGATCCGATTGGTGCGCGTGCGTCCCATAACTTGGTTGGGATTTTTGTGATTTGTGCCTTCGATCATGATTTCTTCGATCCGCCCTGCATAACGCTGCGATCGCTCGGCAGCATTTTGATTAACTGCATGATTCAGTCGCTGAAGGCGATCGCTTTTGATCTCTTCACTGAGTTGATTTTCCCAAACCGCCGCAGGTGTACCAGGGCGAGGCGAATAGGCGGCGGTATTCACCAAGTCAAAGCCGATGTCGTTAACCAGTTGCACGGTGCGATCGAACTGTTCCTCTGTTTCTCCAGGGAACGCCACAATCGCATCGGCAGTAATCGCTGCATCGGGCATAATCTCGCGAATATCGTCAATAATGCGACGGTAACGCTCATGGGTATAGCCCCGCGCCATCGCCTTGAG
>JANMFC010000145.1:0-16605 GCA_031377675.1 Pseudanabaena sp. OTE_70b_metabat_355
ATTTAAAAACAACTGTTTGATTGCCTGATGAGTATATTATACTAATCGCTGTAAAAACCTAAAATTTCATAAAAACAGGTTAGAAAATGAGTGAAGTAAGCGTAAATAAAAAAAGTTCCTATCGATTACTATTCATGTCTACACCTGTGGGAGCATTAGGCTCTGGAGTTGGGGGAGGGGTTGAGCTAGCCCTCCAAAATGCCGCTAAAGCCTTAATTGCGAAGGGGCATCAAGTAGAAATTGTCGCGCCTGACGGTTCTCAAACTAATGTGGCAAAATTGACTCAAATTAGTGGAACTCTCCAAATTTCCGCGCAAACTAAAATTAGTGCGGATACAGTTGTGCTGCCACAAAACTCAGTTTTAGAGAATATGTGGAGCTATGCCAGAGACTCTCAAGATCAATTCGATTTGATCTTCAATTTTGCCTATGATTGGCTACCGCTCTACCTTACACCATTTTTTAATCGCCCGATCGCCCATTGGATCAGTATGGCTTCACTGTCGCCTGTAATTGATGCGATGATCAGCAAAACCTCAAGACTCTTCCCTGAGACGATCGCTGTTTCCACGCGCACTTGTGCAGATACTTTTAGTGATGGCGATCGCTTAACTCTAATTAGTAATGGTGTAGATGTCACCCTATACAATTTTGTGGCGCAGCCCGAAGGTCGCCGACTTGGGTGGGTGGGACGGATTTCTCCCGAAAAGGGCTTAGAAGATGCCGCCGCTGCCGCCCAAGCCACAGGATTACCATTACATGTTTTTGGATTCATTCAAGACGAAGCTTATTGGCAACAGGTACAACAAGATTTTCCCAAAGCTAAAATCCATTACGAAGGGTTTCTATCGACCGATGATCTCCAAAAAAAACTGGGTCAATGTACAGCTTTGTTGATGACTCCCCGATGGATAGAAGCCTTTGGTAATGTGGTAATCGAGTCCTTTGCCTGTGGTGTGCCTGTGATTTCCTATAGTAGCGGTGGATTAAAAGAAATTGTCCGACATGGCAAAACAGGATTTTTAGTTGAGATGGGAAATGTTGCGGGTTTAATCGAATCAATTTCCCATTTAGATCAAATCAATCGCCTCGCTTGCCGTCAACAGGTAGAAGCAGAATATTCTCTAGAAGTTTGGGGCGATCGCTTAGAGTCGTGGTTTGCCCAAATCATCAAGAGACATGAACAATAAGAACCCAAATAAGCGGAATCGCCCGCAAAGCGGGCGATTCCGCTTATTTGGGTTTAATTGCGCCTAGCTACTTAGGAATGAGTAAGTCAACCTTATCGACAATTTCTGGGTAGCGGGATTCTGCAAACTGGCGAAATTCTCCTGATGCAACCATGCCTCCCCAGCAATGCAGCAGATAGATCTTCTGTCCTTCTTTAATTAAGTCAACAGAATCTCTAGGAGAACCATTATAAGTTCTAGGGATTTCTGCCACAGAAACTTGGGTGTGATGCAGCGCCCGCACTAGTGCTAATTGATCTTGTTTTTGGAAAACTTGCCACTCACGCTGCCATTGACTAAATAATTTTTGAGTCTCGGCATTATTGCGCCAGAGCATCACACCACTATTAAACTGTTTGGAAAGCGCAGGAATTTTTGCGAGTGTGTACAACTTCTCTTGTTCAGAAATATGATCACACATTTCCACCATCGGTAGGCGATCAAGTACCATCGCGATCGCCGCTTGATCGAGATATGCCCACAAATCAGTAATTGCTAAGCAGGGCAGAATATCGGCATCTAAAAAGAGCGTTTCTTGGTAGGGACTCCAATTGATCAGATTCGTTTTTAAATAACGCGAGACAAAAGGATGATCCGCCAATTCATCGGGAGTATTCAGAAATATTGTAGAAATATTATTTTCACTGAGAGAAAGTTCTCTTGATAGTTTGTTTAAAAGAGGAAGATTAGAACCGATCGAGATCGGTAATTCAGGCTCTAGGCTCCGTAAAATCATGGCACTGGTTAAAGCCGACTCTAAATAAGCTCTATCGTTGGTGACACAATAGACAACGCCGCGATCGCTCAACATTTATCGTTTACCCAAAATTCATGTTTCTTAAAGAAAGTCTACTCTACAGAGTCTTAATTGATACTAATCTGAGCCTTAATTTCGTCTACCGACTTAGTTAAATATTATGAACAAAAAATGGCTCATGTAACAAAAAATGGCTCATGTATATGAGCCATTTTTTACAATACTGAACTATGCAGCAAGTTCAAGTTTTGGACGTTGAGTGACGACTTCATCAATCAGTCCATAAGCTTTCGCTTCTGTCGGAGCCATAAAGAAATCGCGATCGGTGTCCTCGGCAATGCGATCGATCGGCTGTCCCGTATGGAAAGCCATCAACTGATTGAGACGACTCTTGTGATACAAAATTTCCTTTGCTTGAATTTCAATATCGGTCGCCTGTCCCTGTGCGCCACCAAGGGGCTGGTGAATCATAATCCGCGTGTGGGGCAAGGAAAGTCTCTTGCCCTTTGCGCCACCAGTGAGCAAAAACGCCCCCATACTTGCGGCTAAGCCCACACAAATTGTCGATACATCAGGGCGAATATGTTGCATCGTGTCATAAATCGCCATGCCTGCGGTCACAGAACCACCTGGGGAATTAATGTATAGGAAAATATCTTTTTCGGGATCGTCAGCCTCAAGGAAAAGCAACTGAGCAACGATGATGCTAGCAATACTGTCATCAACCTGTTGTCCCAAAAATACGATCCGCTCCCGCAGCAGACGCGAAAAAATGTCAAAGGCTCTTTCGCCACGACCAGACTGTTCGATTACGGTTGGGATCATAATTTATGTTTTACGGTTTACTCTCATCATATTGTACTGACATCTAATCACCGCTAACCTTTGTGATTATTCGGATTTCACCCTTGTATTTAGTACAAACCCAAACCCATAAAATTGCGCCCCTGCGGGGCGTAACTTTATGGGTTTGGATAACTTATTTTTTATAAGTACTTACGATCGCTGTCCACGCAATATTTGGGTATTGCAATTAACATTTATATATAAAGTTTTTTTAGAGTTTTTCAGAGCGAAGCTTATGTCTGCATTGCCCGCGATCGCGGTTTTGGCGATTTTGATTTTGGTACACGAGCTTGGACACTTTATGGCGGCGCGTGTTCAAGGTATTCATGTAAATCGCTTTTCGATTGGGTTTGGACCTGTGCTATGGAAATATCAGGGTGAGCGAACTGAATACGCGCTACGGGCAATCCCACTGGGCGGGTATGTCGGCTTCCCTGATGATGACGAAGAAAGCGACATTCCTGCAAATGATCCCAATCTCATGAAAAATCGTCCAATTTTAGATCGGGCGATCGTGATTAGTGCAGGTGTAGTTGCAAATTTTGTTTTTGCTTATTTAGTTTTGCTAGTGATGACCTTGAGTGTCGGCATCGGCACAGTCGATCAAGCAGGGGTAAAAATCAGTAAAATCCTTGAACCAAATGCCCCCGCCGCGATCGCAGGTTTACAAGCAGGTGATATCGTCTTGTCGGCAAATGGGATTAAATTTGACACTGGCTTAACTACACTCGATCGCTTTCAAACCTTAATTGCTCAAAAAGCCAACCAATCGGTAGATCTAGTCGTCGATCGCAATGGTAAAAATCTGTCAATGTCACTTTTGCCACAGGGCGAAGCAGGTAAAGGCAAAATCGGTGTGAGACTTGACTTTACAGGTAAGCCCCACCGCCGCGCTGTGCATAACCTTGGTGAAGCCTTTGATAGTGCGACTCAGAGCTTTGAAAGACTAGTAGTGATGACAGTCCAAGGCTTAAAGAAACTTGCTACTAATTTCAAAACTACGGCGGGTCAACTTTCGGGACCGATCGCGATCGTGGCGATGGGTTCTGAATTAGTCAAGTCCGATGCGGCGGCGCTATTTGATTTCACCGCGATTATTAGTATCAATCTGGGGATTATCAATATCTTGCCTTTGCCAGCCCTTGATGGTGGTCAGTTAGTATTTTTAGCGATCGAAGCTTTGCGCGGTGGTAAACCTTTACCTGAAGAGTTACAAAATAATGTCATGCAAGGCGGACTGGTTCTGCTGCTTGGCTTAGGCGTGGTGATGATTTTCAAAGACTCATTTAACTTGCTCCAACAAAGCGGGTTAAGTCCCCTATAAAAAAAGCGGCGCTAAGCGCCGCTTTTTTTATAGAGAATTGCAACGTAAGCATAAACACAACGCTTTTGGACAAACTCAAGCATAATGGATAAAGAAATAATAAGTTTTTCGATCAACTCGATACATCACCCATGTCTCTCCCTATCCGCAATGTCGCCATCATCGCCCACGTCGATCACGGCAAAACCACTCTAGTAGACGCACTCCTCCGACAATCAGGCGCTTTTCGCGAAGGTGAAGCCCTTGTCGAATGCGTCATGGACTCCAATGATCTAGAGCGCGAGCGCGGCATTACCATCCTTTCTAAAAATACTGCCGTCAAATATAAAGATACGCTAATCAACATCGTTGATACCCCTGGACACGCTGACTTTGGTGGCGAAGTTGAGCGCGTACTTGGCATGGTCGAAGGCTGCCTACTCATCGTTGATGCTAACGAAGGTCCTATGCCCCAAACTCGCTTTGTACTCAAAAAAGCGCTAGAAAAAGGCTTGCGTCCAATGGTCGTAATCAACAAGATCGATCGCGAATTTGCTGATCCCCATATTGCCGTTAGTAAAGTCCTTGATCTGTTCCTCGAACTTGGTGCGGACGATGACCAGTGTGACTTCCCATACCTATTTGCTTCGGGCATGGGTGGATTTGCTAAAGAAAAGCTAGAAGATGAAAGTGTAGATATGAAGCCTCTGTTTGAGGCGGTCTTACATCATGTTTCTCCTCCCGTTGGCGATCCTGCAAAGCCTTTGCAGTTGCAAGTTACCACTCTCGACTATTCCGATTATCTTGGTCGGATCGTAATCGGCAAAATCCACAACGGTACGATCACATCTGGACAGCAAGCCGCCCTCATCTCTGAAGATGGCACGATTGTCAAAGGCAAAATCACCAAGCTATTGGGCTTTGATGGTCTGAAGCGGGTTGAATTGCAAACTTCTTCCGCAGGAAATATTGTTGCAGTCTCAGGTTTTGCCACTGCTAACATCGGCGAAACGATTACTTGCCCCAACGAGCCATCAGCACTGCCGATGATCAAGGTGGATGAACCGACTTTACAGATGACTTTCTGCGTTAACGATTCGCCATTTGTCGGTCAAGAAGGCAAGTTAGTTACGACTCGTCAAGTACGCGATCGCCTGATGCGCGAACTGGAAACCAACGTGGCTTTGCGCGTCCAAGAAAATCCTGAATTCCCCGATCGCTTTGCAGTAGCAGGACGCGGTGAATTGCACCTCGGTATCTTGATCGAAACCATGCGCCGAGAAGGTTACGAATTCCAAGTTACGCAGCCTCAAGTTATTTACCGTGAACTCAACGGCAAACAATGTGAGCCTTATGAATGTCTAGTACTTGATGTTCCTGAAGATGCAGTCGGTGGTTGCATCGAGCGTCTTGGTCAACGCCGCGCCGAAATGGTTGATATGCAAATGTCCAGCAGTGGGCGATCGCAGCTAGAGTTTGTCGTTCCTGCTCGTGGACTAATCGGCTTCCGTGGCGACTTTATGCGTGCTACTCGTGGCGCAGGCATCATGAACCATAGTTTCCTTGATTACCGTCCTTCGGCTGGCGAAATCAGCGCCCGTCGTAATGGCGTACTGATTTCCTTTGAAGAAGGTACAGCCACTGAGTTCTCCTTGAAGAATGCTGAAGATCGCGGCGTGTTCTTCATTAAACCAGGGACTAAGGTTTATAAGGGCATGATCATCGGTGAAAACAACCGTCCTCAAGACATGGACTTGAACGTATGTAAGAGCAAGCAGCTTACCAATATGCGGGCGGCGGGTGCTGATGACATCGTGCAGTTGCAAGCCCCCATCGAGATGAGTCTCGAACGGGCGCTGGAATACATCGGTCCCGATGAAATTCTTGAAGTCACACCTGAATCGATTCGTTTACGCAAGCTCACCAAAAAGTTTGCTAAGCGTTAAAAAATAAAAAAGCGCCGCTAAGCGGCGCTTTTTTTAGCTTTAAAAAAATGAAAAAGTGTTGCTTTGCAACACTTTTTCATTTTTTTGTATTGGTTTGAGCGCAAAACGTTGTAAAGCCTTTTTGGGACTATTCAACATCAGTCAAGGTTGGCTCTTGAAACAAATAAGTATACAAAAATCCTGCGGCGATCGCCCCTAAAATCGGTGCGACAAAGAACAACCAAACCTGTGACAGGGCTGCACCACCGACAAACAGTGCAGGACCAAAACTACGCGCAGGATTTACGGAAACATTGGTGACGGGAATACCAATCAAATGAATCAATGTTAGTCCTAGCCCGATCGCGATCGGGTGAAATCCCTTAGGCGCACGGGGATCAGTTGAGCCTAAGATAATCATCAAAAACATGAATGTCAATACAAACTCAGCCAGAAATCCTGCGAGTAAGCCATAGCCACCAGGGGATAATTCGCCAAAGCCATTGACTGCTAAGCTATTTGCCCCAAGCGCAAACCCAGGCTTCTGACTAGCAATCAATAACAAAACTCCAGCGCCAGCCACGCCACCAAATATTTGAGAACCAATGTAGGGAAATAGCTCCGAGGCAAGAAAACGTTTGCCAGACCAGAGTCCAAGGGATACGGCTGGGTTAAGATGACATCCCGAAATATGCCCGATCGCATAAGCCATCGTCATCACGGTTAGACCAAAGGCAAAAGAAACACCAACAAAGCCGATCCCTAAAGCATTAGTTGGGTCAGGAAAAGCGGCGGCAAATACGGCACTGCCGCAACCACCAAACACGAGCCAAAAAGTACCAATAAACTCAGCTACACACCTTTTTACGATAGACATTTTTAATTAAAAGAAACGACTCCAAATTTTATCATTTATTTCTGTCTATCTATCTATGGATAGATAAGCCAAATAACTTATCTGCTGCATTTTGGAGGTTACGGTCGTAAATATATGAAAGTACTGGATTGGTGATATATTTGATAGACTATTTTTACTGTTTTAAAGCTAAATTTCTACTTATTTACTTATGCATCAAGTTGTACTCGAACTTACAGGCAGCCGTAAAGTCCATGTAATTTCAGAACATGCTACTAAAGAAGAAGCTTTAAATAAGTATATTAAGTTGGTAGAGGCAAACAAGGATTCGCGCATTACGGCGAATGGCAAGTACTCGATTCGCACAAAGCCTGCTTAGCTTAATTGTTTTCTTCATGCATATATCTGAATGCTATCGACTTTTAGGAATTCCCCGCAATGCTACTTTAGATGACATCAAGGTTGCATATCGTCGTCTTGCCCGAAAGTACCATCCTGATGTAAATCAAGATGATCCAGATGCAACCGATAAGTTTCGGTTAGTACAAGAAGCATACAAAATGCTGAAGGATGCGGACAAGAGCGATGGATCTGGCCCAGAAGCAAGTGGTTATGGGGGTAATGTTTGGCGATCGCCTGCGGCAACAACACCTATTCAAACAACTACAAAAAAAACAACCGAACCGCCGAAGACTCCCAAAGCTCAGCCTAAAGTCAAGATTGAAGTAAAGCAGGTCAATAATCAAATTGATCCAATTAATAGTGATCCTGAACTGAAACTAAAATTGGATATGCTGCGGCGGGTGCAGGATTTGCTTAAACAAAAAAAATATATTGTAGCGATCGCTGTAGTTGAGGGCATGAGTGAGCGGTTTCCCAACTCACCCGAAATAATCCATTGGAAAGCGGTGACTTACCATCGATGGAGTAGTGAATTAATTTTGGTTGGTAAGTTGCGTGAAGCAGAAATTTATCTCAATAAAGCCTTAACTACCGATCCCAAAAATCGTGAGCTAAGTTTTGAAGTTAAGCGAGATTTAGAGAGGGTAGAAAATTTAAAAAATCAATCTCAAAGAAGCTAAGCCAAGTTAAAAAACTGATGTTATGTGTGGAAGTTTTCAAGACCCTCACCCTCTCCCATTAGGGGCGATCGCATTGGGTGGTGATGGCGATCGCCAATGGGTGAAAGATTTTAGTGCAAGTTATAAAAGTCAAGCGGTGTATGAGTTAACGGCTTGGTTGGATAGTTTGGGGTTAAGGCTGACAGTAACAGTTAAACCGAGTTAGCTAAATTTCTTGTAAGATGTCTATAGTATATTTTTCGGGTGATTCACATGGAAGCTGTTGCTGAAAATCTCTATACTGTCCAAAAAATTGAGGCGATTTTACAAAGGTTGTCACCTGAGAGATTACGGGTGGCGGCTGACTTTATGGCTTATCTTGATGAAGGAGAGAGCAATGATGCAACAGAGGAGTTGTTGAGCATTCCTAATTTTTTGGAAGATTATCAAGAAGCTATGGAAGATATAGAAAGAGGTGATGTTGTGCCTTTGAAGAGTATCCGCCGCCATGTATGAGATATTGCTGGCTCGGAAGGCTCGAAAGTTTTATGAAAAAGCAAGTGATGAGCTAATTGATGAATTACAGCAATGTTTTGATGATCTGAGTCAAAATCCTTATAAAGGAGCCAATATCAAGAAACTGAAGGGTGATTTATCGGCTTCTTGGCGATATCGGATTGGTAACTATAGGGTAATTTATACGGTTGATGAACAGAATCAAAGCATTACTGTGTCTGTGATAGCTCATCGGAGAGAATCGTATAGGTAGTTTTATGGAAAAATTAAGTTTTTAGCGTGAAGGTTCCGACTAGTAGAGATTATCAAGAGTATTTAGTTAATTCGCTCAAAGATCCTGAAAGGGCGGCTGGCTACATTACAGCAATTTTGGAGGAATCCGATCCTGAACCTGAGTTGTTGGCTTCGGCGCTTGATGATGTGGCGATCGCATTGAGTTGTGAGGGCGATCGCGAATGGGTGAAAGATTTTGGCGCAAGTAATAAAAGTCAAGCGGTGTATGAGTTAGCGGCGTGGTTGGATAGTTTGGGGCTAAGGCTGACGGTGGATGTGCAGTATAGTGAGAAATTTATGGCGGATTTTCGCGAGGCTCAGCAAGATATTGCCAATGGTGATGTTGTGCCTTTTGAAAGTATTCGCCGTGATGTTTAAAATATTTGAGCAATTCTAAGTTTAAATAGTCTAAAATTTAAATAAACTACAAATAAATAATCACAGCATATGGAAACTTTGACAGCTACAGCTATCGTAACCCTACTATTCTCAGAAGCTATAAAAGAGAGTGGTAAAGCAGTGGGCAAGGGTGTAGTCGGTGGTATCACTCATGTCTTTACTCTGATTCGTGAAAAATTACAGGCAGCAGGGACTGAAGGACTGTTGACAAGGGCAGAAAAACAACCTACAGATGAAAAGACTTTGGTTAAACTAGCAGATGAATTGCAAACTCAAATTGATGAAGACAAGGAGTTTTCTGGAAAATTGCATCAACTGATCAAGGAAGTTGTAGCTAGTGAGCCTTCACTTCAAACAATTTTGAAGAAGATCAAAGTGCAGGGTTCTTTAAAAGCAGGAGATATTTCTCAGGAGTCTTCTCGTTTTGGAACTCAAGAAATCTTGACTGATGTGGAAGTAGGTGGAGACATTGATCTTGGGAATTTAACTCAGAAAAACTGACTGGAGTACAAATTGATGGACGATCCTTCTAAATCTCAGCAATTAAATCAAAGTATTTTTGACAAAGTTAACGTTGGGAATGGAAATATTAGCACGGGCAATATCTTCCAAACAAATACGTCACACAACACGTATATCGTTCAGGGTGAAGCATCGTCTCAATTACTAGATTCTCTTAGGGATAAACTGATTTCATCTGAAGCCCACACTAAAGATTTACCTAGTAGATTACCAGATTCTCTTAGGTTGACTCGGAATGAAGAACTTAAGAAGATTAAAAATCTGATTTTTTCTGAACCTATCTCTTGTTTAGGAGTTTGGGGGATGACTGGGGTAGGGAAGTCAACTTTAGCCTTAGATTTAGCGAAAGACATAGATGTTAATACTGCTTTCTCTAGTGAAGTTTTTTGGCTAACTATTGGCAGACAGCCTTCATTGATAGATAAGCAATTGCAACTGGCAAGAGAATTAGGCTATAAATCAAGTAGCTTTATAAGTGAAGAGGAAGGAAAAGCTTGTTTGCTAAATCTGCTCTCAAACAGAAGCTGCTTGCTCATATTAGATGATATATGGGATGCAAAGAATGTAATCCTATTTAAGGATATTCTTGGAGTTAATAGCAAAATCTTATTTACAACGCAGTATGCCTCAATTATTACTAATCTTGGAGCGGAAGAGTATCAACTTGAAGAGCTAAACGTAGTGCAAGCAGAATCGCTATTAGCAAAATGGGCTGGAGAAGAATACTCACCTATCAATCTACCTACGGAAGCCAAAGAAGTAATAAAAAAATGCGGTAAGTTACCCTTAGCTTTATCTCTTTGCGGAGCAATGATTCAAGATGGAATGAGTTGGATAGATTTACTTGAAGCGTTACAGAATGTCAAGCTAGATCTAATTGAGAATCAATTTAGCCCTTATTATCATGAACCAAACTTATTAAAAGCTCTAAAAATTAGCATTGATGCTTTAGCCACAGAGGAGCATCTAAGTCAGCAACGGTATTTTGAGCTAGTTGCTTTTCCTCCTGATGATGAAATCTCAGAAGAAATAATTTTTCTACTATGGAAGCAAACAGCAAATATAGAAAAGCTTCAAGGGAAAACAATTCTTTCTAAATTGGAACGCAGAGCGCTTCTAAAACGTAATAATGGAAAAGTTAGCTTGCACACTCTGCAATACGCTTACTTAAAGGCAATAAATATAGATTTACAATCCCTACACAATAAATTAATTGAATCTTATCAGCAAATTTATCCTAAAGGGTGGCATACAGCTAAGAGTGACGGTTACTTTTTTGAACATTTAGCTTATCACCTAATCGAATCAGCAAGAAAAGAAGAGCTTTATCAACTCTTGACTCAATCGCAAGACTGGATGAATGTAAAGTTTCAAAACTGTATGGGGGATTCTGCCTATTTATCGGACATCCAACTAGCTCTGGACAGTATGCATGATCCATTAAGCCCTCAAGAGATTCTAGTACTCGTTCAACTTCAAACTGCTTATAGAGTTGTCCATCAACGCTCAGATCGTTACTCTTCAGGCTATTACGCACCAGCCTTGGTTTGGCTTGGTAGGAAAGATGAGGTATTAGGCTATGCTCGCTTATATTCTGATACTGGTAGAAAGTTTACAACCCTTGCCAATACATACAAAACAATGTGTGAAAAAGGTGAAATTGATTTGGATCTTTTATACGAAGTTTGGCAAGCAGCTAGAAAAATTGAAGACATTCAACATCGTGTAGGAGCTTTAGGTTTAGTAGCTTCTGAACTTTATAAATCACAAAATGATGATTTTGATAATGCTTTTAGCGAAGCAATAAATTGGGCTGAACAAATTGATAACAAACAGAATAAGACTCGCAGTTACATATCTTTAGCTAACAGTCTATGCCAGATGGGTTTAAGAGAAAGAGCAGTAGAAATATATACACAAGCCAAAGAAATAGCATTAAGCATGGATGATCACCAGCAAAATACAATAATCCCACATGAGCTTTACAAATCTGAAATTGAAGACTTACAATGGAAAGTCATTCTTTTATGCGACATTGTAAATTCTCTATGGCAAGAAAAATTTCAAGTAGAAGCAATAAATACTTTGGAAGAAGCACAAAAATTATCTGATGAATCCCAAGTAATTATAGATGGATTGCAAAATTATCTCACAGACAATATATATTTAAAGGAGATCGATTATGCAGATTTATTCAATATATTGCAAAATCCATCACTATTTACTCAAGAAGAATTAGAATTAGCACAGATTCAAATGTCTACAAAATTTAATCTTGCTAGCATAGAAAATTTCATCGAAATTAACAGTCACACTCAACAATCTGTCAAATTGCATTTGTGTCAATCATTGGCATTAATGAATGAGTTTGATATTGCAAAAAGTATTGTTGAAGAAATTAATGATGAATGGTTTAAGAATTCAGCCCTAATGACTCTTGTTTTAAATCTAGCAAGAGATAAAAGGTTTACACAAGCAAAAATAGTATCTCAATCATCTAACAAGATAACCGAAAAAATTAATTTATTGTGCATAATTGCAGAATCCATATCTAAAGATGAAATTGTAGGCGATAACTTACAGTCAAACACAATTTTTACTGAAGTAGAAAATCTCATAGATACTGAAACTCTCGATCGCTTTGAGAAGGATTTGTCATTATATTTTCTCTCAACATATCTTGCACGTTCCAATTCTAATTTCCTCGAACAAGCTGAAACTTATGCTTTGGAAATTGTAGATATAAGCCAGCAGTCATCAGCATTAGTAGAAATTGCCAGAGCATTAGCGGTAAGTAATCAATTTGGCAAAGCCGAAACAACTATAGAAAAGTTTAAAGACTCTCAACAAAGAGCTGATTCTTTAGCTCAGTTAGTCATAACTTTAGTGAAAGCTAATCGAGAGACTCAAGCATTAAATATTTTTGAAAAAGCTCGAAATATAAACATTGAAAGCAATAATTTCTTTAATATATCAGCTACTTTACGATGTGTTGCTATTTGGCTATCAAAACATGGCTATAATCAGCAATCAAAATTTGCATTTAATAAAGCACAATTGCTACTGTCAGACGTTAGAGATACTAAGACGTTTAATATAGAATCATTTTGGTTAGCGCTATCTTTTGTCAAAGCTAGTTTATTTGATGAAGCTGAAGAACTAGTTCAAAAATTCAAGATAACCGATGAATATAATCTAAAATCTGAATTTTTATATCAATTAAGCTCAAGTTTGATTGAGTTAGGAGATTTGGATAGAGCAGGTGAAGTAATTAAGCAAATTGAGAATAAGCAGCTTCAAGTAAAAGCTAAATGTCAAATCTACGAATATTTAACCTTAGAAGGATTAGAGAAAGAGGCAAAACAGGTGTACATAGAAATCGAAAATATTACACATGAAATTACTGAACCGTATGCTATGTCCAATGCAATGAAAGACATAGCAGTAACTGAAGCTAAACTCAAAAAATATGATAATGCTCAAGATATATCTCAACATATTCCAAAAGATACAAGAATGGAATGCTTATACGAATTTGCGAAAATTCTTGCAAATTTCAAAGACTTTGATCGCGCAAAAAGAATTGTATGGGAAATAGAAACTGATTATCTTCAAGCTATTGCTTTGTCTTATATCGCTTTAAAAGAGAGTTTAAGCCAATGTTCTAATGCTGGTTCAACCTTTGCTATAGCTGAAAAAGCAGCCGAGAATGTTAAATCAGATTGGGGTAAGTCAAAATCCTTGTGTGAACTCGCATCAGCAATGTATAGAACTGGGAGACGCGCTGATGCAGAAGATATATTTAGGCAAGCAGAGAAGATAGCGCGAGAAACACTGTATCGTTTCAACCATCCTCAGAAAAAGCAAATAAGAGATTCGCGACAAGCTGAAGTATTTCAATGGTTGAGCAATTCAAAAGCTGAAGCTAACTTATACAAAGATGCTTTTGCTATTTTTAACTTTCCCGAATTTTCTAAATCATATGATTTTTATAGTTTAGAGCAGTTCATTATCAATATAGTTAACTGGTCAGACACCTTTGAGCAGGTTGAGACTGAACTTGCAAGAAAGGTTTTATTTGAGTCGATGCGTATTTCTGGATGGATATATCCTACTTGGAGAGAAATTCATAAGCTGATTTTATAACAACTTCAATTTGAATTGTAAATAATGAGATCTATTAGGATATGAGCAAAAAAAAGAAACTTCTAGAAAAAGTATTGACAGGAACTAAAAACGTCTCCTTTGACGACATGGTTACACTCATCGAAGCCTTTGGATTTCGACTATCGCGCATCAACGGAAGTCATCATATTTTTATCCGTTCCGACATCCCCGAACCAATCAACATCCAAAACTTCGGCGGCAAAGCTAAACCCTATCAAGTAAAACAGTTTTTACAACTCATCGAACAGTACAACCTTCAACTAGGAGAATAACCATGAAAGACTATCACATCAACATTTTCTACAGCGAAGAAGATGAAGCGTATATTGCCGATATCCCTGATTTAAAATATTGCTCAGCGATCGGTGAAACTCCACAACAAGCACTCAACGAAGTAATTCTTGCCAAAACTGCATGGCTAGAAGCTGCAAAGGCAGAGAACAAAAACATTCCAAAGCCCTGTTACCGCCCAGTAATTTATCAAATTGTTGCTTAGAAGTAGTAAAGAACGAATCTCGTTAAACGCAATACAACTCAAATAAACAAGAAGACTACTTTTCAGCCCTTTCTTGTTTATTTGAGATTATCAAGAAATTATGCCACAATTTCCAGCTTTGGGCGCTGAGTGACGACTTCATCAATCAGTCCATAACTTTTTGCTTCCGTCGGAGCCATAAAGAAATCGCGATCGCTATCCTCAGCAATGCGATCGATTGGCTGTCCCGTATGGAAAGCCATCAACTGATTGAGGCGACTCTTGTTGTTAAATTGCGTGAAGCGGCAATCTATCTCAATAAAGCATTGACTACCGATCCCAAAAATCGTGAGCTAAGTTTTGAAGTTAAACGGGATTTAGAGAGGGTGCAAAATCTGAAAAATCAATCCCAAAGAAGCTAGGTTAAAGAAGTTTGTCGATGTTTAATTAGCGTCTCCACAGGCAAGGCAACCCGCAGATGTTGCCAAGGTAAAACTTGATCCACATCCCAATCTTCATGGACATACCATGCTAGAGGTGGTAACTGTCCCCGCAATTCCTTAAAAGCGCGTTTATAGGAACCGTCACTCGGTACATCGCCATCACTGTAGCTAATCGCCAGACGCAATAACTTAGTTAAACGGCGATCGCCTCTAGAAATTAATGCTTGCAACAGCGAATCTTTATAGCTTTCAGGGCGAAAATCAATCCCCTTTGGTAGTAGCTTTTTACGGAAATATTGCATTTTCTTTTCGGCAGTAGTACTCACGCCTTGCCATTGCCAAGGCGTATGGGATTTAGGAACAAAGGTGCTGCAACCAAAGGTAATTTTTAATTTCGGAGCGATTTTACGCAGGGAAATTAACATCTCGATCGTTTGTTCAATATCATCATCATTTTCCATTGGCACTCCCGCCATGCCATAGAGTTTCAGAGATTTTAAACCACCCGCTTGAGCATTGATCGCCGCTTGCTTGATTTCGTCATTATGCAATTTCTTATTAATGATTTCGCGCAGTCGTTCGGAACCACTCTCGATCGCAATAGTGACCGAACGACTATCACGGGTGGAGAGAATTCGCGCTAATTTCTCGCTCAAGGTATTGGTGCGAACGGAAGCAAGACTGAGGCGCACATCGTCAAATTGAGGCTGGGCAAGATAATCCAGCAATGTATCAAATTCAGGATGTTGGGTAATTGATGCTCCCAGTAAACCCAAGCGCTTAGTAACTTCTAATCCCTTAGTGATCGCAGGGATTAAACTCGATTCGATGCTAGCGGTTCTAAAGGGAAGTGTAAGATAACTGGCTAAACAGAATCGACACATTTCGGGACAACTCCGCACCACTTCCACCATAAAAATACTCTCCCAAGCCGCTTTTTCCGTAACCACGGTTGAAGCTGACAGAACATTCCCTTTATAGGTTTGTTTGTGAATTGTAGCGGGAATATCTGTATCTATGGGTTGAATAGAAGCGATCGCGCCATCTGCGGATGCATAAGTAACTTCATACAGCGCTGGCACATAGATTCCATCTAATTGTGCTAGATGACGTAATTTCTGTTCACGACTAGCATGGCGAACTTCTTGATAAGCATTGAGAAACTTCCCAATTAATTCTTCGCCGTCACCGAGCAGAACTAGATCAAACCATGATGCGAATGGTTCAGGATTAGCGGTGAGAACTGGACCGCCGCCAAAAACTAAGGGGTGTTTGTCATCGCGATCGCTAGCATCAATAGGAATTTCAAATTTTTGCAGCGCTGCCAAAATATTCACATAATCCAATTCCCACGAAAATGAAAAGCCTAATATCTCAATCTGACGCGGCAAATCTTCATGGGCATCGGTAAACCATCGACTCACATTAACTTGCGATCTCGTTGCTAAGTTTGCCCAAATGCCTTGATATCCCAAACTCGTAATTCCCACGGTGTAGGTGTTGGGGAAAGCAAAGACGATATTTACTGCATCATGATCTGGTGTAGCTGGATCGAATAGTAGGTGTTCAGACTGGAAGTATGACTGGTTCAAGATCTCGAAAATATAGGCTCTCTAACCTATTATGACATGGGGTAAGCAAACCCCGAAGAAGCTGATTCGCGAGCGAATCAGCTTCTTCGGTTTACAAAATCAAGATAAAACCTGAAATCTACACTTTCAGGTGAAGTTTGGAAACTTTTTGTGGGTTAAAGTCATCTGACAAGGTATTAAAGTACGACTAAGTAACTCAGCTCAATAAAACCAAAAACCCAAATAAGCGGAATCACCCGCG
>JANMFC010000177.1:0-4101 GCA_031377675.1 Pseudanabaena sp. OTE_70b_metabat_355
GCTTCGCGGGCGAATCAGCTTATTTTGGTTTTATATTTATGCCTACTTACTTATTAAGAAATTCTTTTAAAGTGTCGCTTTGCGACACTTTAAAAGAATTTCTTATGATTTGCTGGCTCGGAAATTGCTGTAATGTATAAATTTAGGTCTTAACCTAGGCATCTGAATCGAATGTATACAGTTTTAGAAGCGATCGCTACTGCCAACCCACCTTATAAACTCACTCAGTCTGAAGCAGCAGACTTCATGTTAAAAACTGAAAGTCTCTCCACTTCGATTAAACACCGAATTCCCGCAATTTATGCCAACTCAGGAATAGATTATCGCTATAGCTGTATTCCTGATTATGGCGGCGATTTACAAAGTTTTGAACTTTATCCCCATAATTGGCAACTTACACCTACTCCCAGCACATTTAATCGCAATCAAAAATATACAGTATACGCCCCAAAAATTGCTCAAATAGCCTCGCAACAAGCGATCGCAGAGGCTAATCTCACACCTCAAGACATTACGCATTTAATAGTAGTTAGTTGCACAGGGTTTTCGGCTCCAGGGATTGATATTCAATTGATTCAGAACTTAGGAATGTCAAAAACGATCGCCCGTACCATGATTGGATTTATGGGTTGTTATGCAGCGTTCAATGGATTGAGAGCGGCTCATGCAATCTGTCAAAGCGATCGCCAAGCCAAAGTTCTCTTAGTCTGTGTGGAGCTATGTTCTCTCCATTTTCAAGTTGCTGATACCCTAGAAAATACGATTATTAATGCCATTTTTAGCGATGGCGCAGCCGCCGCAATTCTAACTTCAAGTTCCGCGATCGCCGCCAAAGGAAAACTTGCCTATACCGATGGAGCTAGCATGTTGATAGACAATACGGAGGAGATGATGAACTGGACGATCGGTGATACTGGATTTTTGATGGGGTTATCCCCAAAAGTTCCTGATGTTGTTGTGGGAAGCTTGCCTGATTATTTGCAAAACTTCCTGACTAAACATCAACTCACACAAAAGGATCTTGACTTTTGGGCAATTCATCCTGGGGGAAGAAGGATTATCGAAAAGCTCCAATCCGCCTGTGAATTAAGCGATCGCATGGTTGCTGATTCCTATGATATTTTGCGCCGCTATGGCAATATGAGTTCGCCGACGATTCTATTTATTCTCAAGCAAATATTCGAGAATAAATCAGACAACATCAATAATGGAATTGCCCTAGCCTTTGGTCCTGGACTATCGATTGAAGGTTGTTTGTTTCAGAGAATTCAGTAATAGTTTTTGGTGCGCTTCGCGCACCAAAAACTATTACAAATAAGTAAATTAGGAATATTTATGCCGACCTTTCAAATTCGCACCGATCAAGATGAATTAATGGATGATTTTTCCATTCAGGATGAACGTCTCACTGAGGCGCTGGAACAATTGCGCCCGATCAATCAACTACTGGGAGGATATGCGACCACGATGGAAGTTATCGCTCCCTTTTTAAAATCTCGTGTTGGTCAAAAAACCCGCATTCTTGATTTAGGAACAGGAATCGGCGACTTTCCTGAATATATTGTGCGTTGGGCGGCAGCACAAACACCAGCAATTGATGTGGAAGTTGTGGCGATCGATGCTAATCCTGTAACCGTAGAATATGCTCAGGTCGCATTACAAAAGCGATTATCCCCAAACTTACTATCAAAAATTACAGTGGAAGTTGCCGATGCCCTTGCGCTGCCATATACCGAAAATGAGTTTGACATAGCGATCGCGGCGATGTTTTTACACCACTTTGCCCATGAGAATGCAGTGCAGATTGTGAGATCGATGCAGTTTGTCTCAAAACATGGAATTTTGATCAACGATTTACATCGACATCCTCTAGCCTATTATGGAATCTATGCAATCACAAGGCTTTTACCTGCTGCGCCAATGGTGCGGAATGATGCGCCACTTTCGGTTTTACGCGGGTTTAAATTTACGGATTTAAAAGATATTGCGATCGCCGCAGGATTAATTGACTATTCTCTCAAATGGCGTTATGCATTTCGTTGGGTGTTGAGTTCAGTAAACTCTAAAATATAAGTACAGATTGAAATTTGAGTGTCATCTTTGGTCGATTTTGAGCGCAAAGCGCGGTAAAATTGAGTAGTTGCGCTAGGAGATCTAATCATGGTTGCAGTTTCGCAATTTGCACCTTTACGGGATGCGCCCATGACTCCCAATGAGTTCATCACATGGGAAGCTAAACAAGACAGCAAATACGAGTATATTTTTGGTAAAGTCCACGCAATGACAGGTGGATCAATTCCCCACAATGACATTGCTGTAAATCTTGGTACGGATTTAAAAAATCTTTTGCGCGGTAGTGGTTGCAAAGTCTCGATCGCAGATGCCAAACTGCAAACATCAAGTTCGGCTTATTTTTATCCTGATGTCATGGTGACTTGTGACGAACGCGATCGCACAGCAGTCGATGCTATTCGCTATCCTTGTCTAGTTGTCGAAGTGTTATCACCCAGTACAGGATTTCGCGATCGCTCTACCAAGTTACATCATTATCGTCATATTGAGACTCTCCAAGAATATGTTTTGATCGATTCCGAAAGAATGTTTGTGGAGATATATCGCCGTTATGATCAACATAAATGGGAATATATAGTCTATCTTGCCGAAGAAATCACTGTAGGAATTGCTAAAAATCCCAGTGAGATAGAAATCACTTTCGCTAGTGTCAATTATTCATGCTCTCTAGCACTGCTCTATGAAAATGTGATCTTATCCAAATAACAAATAGTCAGTTTAGCTAGAAATTTGCTGTTTGGAGTTATTTTTTACTGCCTAACTAATTGGATTGGTTGACCATCAGCTTGTAAGGTTTTACCATCGGACAACAAGGTGTAGGATTGAGATTGAGGTACTTTTTCGGGTTTCACACCATTGACAGTTTCTACTTGAGAAATCACCTTTCCATTGACAATTGAAATTTTCCCTATAGTTTTTAAATTCCTCACCGAGTTATTAGCCATAGTAGCTGTGAGAACTGCCTCAAATGCTCCATTCGGTTGAATTATCCATTGCCCTGAAAGAGATTTTACACCTGCTTTTTTTGTTGCCGCCAAAAACTCAGGGGCAAATACGGTCTTATAATTCCCTGCGATCCTGACAACTTTAGGCTTAGCCTGTTTTTGTTTAGTTGCGATCGCATATTCTGGTAATGCGGAGACTGGTTGCAATGGCAAAGACAATTCAAGAGTGGCGATCGCCGTACTACAAGACATATTAAATAAAGCGATCGCTCCACATAATCTTCTATTGAATGTATTATTTGTTTTCATAAGTGTTTGATCGTAATGTTCCAAGCAATTAAATCACCTTGCGGTGCGGTATAGTGACATGAGTTGGGCAATCTGCTCAAAATTTTTTGTTTTTAGCTGCCCTAATTTGCCCTAGTTTGTTTTTATGGATGCAACTCTTATTCGTCAACTTGTGTGGCTAGACTATCGATTAGCTCTAATTTTTATTGTTTTAATTCCTTTGGGGCTTTTGATATGGGCTTTGCGAATTAAATGCGAACCCATCAAACGATCGCTGCTTCTCTATTGGCGCGTGGCAAGTCTGGTACTTATTACGATTTATCTTGCGATCGGAAGTCTAGCTGTATCTTTTGTGACAGGGATCATTGCCGCTGTCTTAATCGTATTGGCTCTCTGGTTTTGGCAAGACTTGAATGAAGATATTGCAGCTACGTCCAAAAGTCTTAAACCAATTTATTTAGGATGGCGCTGGGCGACCACCGTTTATTGCGTTTTGAGCATAGGATTTCGCTTGTTTTTTGTTAACTGTGCATTTATAAAAGCCGATCAGCTTAGTGATATTTGTAAGGTTTGGTTCGAGCCACCATTAAATTTTAGCTCCCTGTTTCATAGAGGGTTCCCTGTTGAAAATTTGGCGTTTGCAGGCGCAGTTGCTGGAATTGTTTATGCTCTATATTTCTTCTTCTTCATCGCATTCAGTCTGCCCAAAACTGGCCGAATTGCATTTCGTGATTAGCTGACTGTATGAGAATTTACGCTCTTTTAAAAATGGCTCTAAGAAAGGGTTCGCGCTGCG
>JANMFC010000178.1:0-7706 GCA_031377675.1 Pseudanabaena sp. OTE_70b_metabat_355
GCTTCGCGGGCGAATCAGCTTATTTGGGTTTTATATTTAATAGCGATCGTAAATTCTTTTGTTAGTGCTTTTGTTAGTGCTTGAGCCAGTTTTGGGAATAATATAGGAACGGGGAATTAGTTATGAGTACATTTTTATGCTGGATAAATCAAAATTACTGTTAGTTGCAAAAACTAGCGATCGCGCTACTGATCGCGTCATTACGGCGCGAGAAAATTCATTAGGGGCGCTCGAACAATCAACTCTGCCTCTGCAAAACGCGGGTGGGGTGGGATTGCTTGGTGTGTTGTTGTTGGGGGCGATCGCCGCAATTGCTTATCAGTACTGGCAGTTACGCAAAACCCGACAACAACTGAAGATCGAGAAAATTAAAACTCAAGAGCTTAGCAAAAAGCTGAAATTAGCTCTGAGTACCATTGATGAGCATGAACGTAATCCCGATTTGATTCATTCGCGTGAGTTTAATCTTGATTATTTGAGCATGAGAATGGAGGAACCGCATTTTTGCGAAATTATCTTGGCGCAAATGAAGGTTAATCTTCGCCAAAAAGTCACGCCTGCTTTGATGCCCACCGAGGGAGATAGTGGTCATGTTCGTAAAGTTGATGTAATTTTTGATGTGTCCTACAAGCCTGAGCATCATGACGATACGCAAATTCGGGTACTTTTTCGGATTAATGTCAAGTTATCCAAAATCCCCCTCAATGGCTCGCAAAGTATTCTCAAAGATCTGGCGATCGGGCTAGAAAATTTTGTATCCGCCTCCGATGCAAATCGCAACTGGCAGCCGACAATTCAAGGACGACTAGCGATAATTAGTTGGGATCAAACTGCTAAGCCCACGCCGCTATTGGTAATCGAACAAACTAATGAGGGGGCTAATGTGTTGTTGCGGAATAAACGTTTGGCGCATTCTAAAAAGTAAAAAACAGGCTAGACAAGGGGCTTAAGCCCCTTGTTCAACTTTTACAAGCAATAGCTGTGCCGCCGCGCACCACTATTTTTAGAATTTATGCGTAGGCGATCGCGTAACTGCCAAGAATCTTCAAGTTTTCGGTGACGGCTCTGAGTTCTTGCAATGCGTCACTAAAGTTAGGATCTTCAACAGGTGCATCAATGTCGATGAAGAAAATATATTCGCCCAGCGATCGCTTGGTTGGGCGTGACTCAATCCGACTTAAGTTAATTTGGCGATCGGCAAATATTAATAATGGTTTGACTAGCGCCCCTGGCATATTGCGCTTGAGACTAAAGGCGAGGGATGAATTTGTGCCTTTGGTAGTGGGTGCGGTGCGACCTAATACTAAAAATCGGGTGCAGTTATCAGGTTGATCGTTAATCGGAAATTTTAAAATCGGTACTTCATATAGTTTAGCCGCCCGTTCTGAGGCGATCGCGGCTACGGTGATATCTTTAGCGGCGCTGTGGACACCATCGGCGGTGGAGTCCGTGGCGATTTGTTGAGAATTGGGTAAATAGCGATCGAGCCATTGCTGACATTGAGCTAAACCTTGGGGATGGGAATAGACAGTTTGAATGTCTTCCAGTTTTTCGGCGCTGGTAATCAGAGCATGGGAGATCGGGATCACGATCGCCTGTTGAATTTGTAGAGACTCGGATTGCCAAAGACTATCGAGGGTCATGGTTACACCGCCTTGGATCGAGTTCTCCACTGGCACGATCGCAATATCTACATCACCATGTTCGGCGGCGCTAATAGCTTGGGGAATGGTGGGGTAAGGGCGCAGGGTGGGGATATCTTGGGTTGAGTCTGGATAATTTAGCTGCAAATATCGCAGCGCCGCCATTTCTGAGTATGTGCCTGCGGGACCAAGATAAGCGATCGTTGTCATGTTAAATCTCAAAATAGAAAGGACGCGCTTTGCGCGTCCTTTCTATTTTGACAAACATAGCGTACAGTTCGCTGTCTAAAACTTCAGAAGGACATTTTTCTTTTCGGGCAGTTGCGTGTATTCCGCAACAATTTTCCGAAACTCTTCGCCATCCATAGTTTCCACATCAAGGAGAATATCGACTAGGCGATCGCACAGATCACGATTTTCTAAGATGATCTGCTTGGCTTGAGCGTAGCAAGTTTTGGCAATATTACGGATCTGTTGATCGATTTTACTGCCGACCTCTTCGGAGTACTCATTTTTTTGCATCCAGCTAAATTCACTTTGCTGTGAACCTTCCAGAGCCGCTAAACCCAGACTCGTCATGCCTAGCTGTGTGACCATCGTTCGTGCAATTTTGGCTACTCTTTGCAAATCGCTGCTAGCGCCAATATCAACTTCATCGATGCCAAAGATCACTTCCTCGGCGGCGCGACCACCTAACGAAACAGTAATCATGTCGATCAAAGTCGCACGAGTTTCTAACCCCATTTCTTCCGATGGCAAAGATAGCGAGAATCCCAGCGTACCGCCAGAGCGGGGAATAATTGTCACTTTATCCAAGGGTTGAGTATTTTTCAGCAATGTCGTGAGCAGTGCATGACCAATCTCGTGATAGGCGGTTTTGGTTTTTTCAGCGCTGTTTAACAGAGGCTTGAGCGTCATCCCAATCGTGACGCGATCAATCGCATCGGCAATTTCCAACTCACCGATCGCTTCTTTATAACGTCTAGCCGTGAGAATCGCCGCCTCATTCAACAGGTTCGCAAGATCGGCTCCTGCAAATCCTGGGGTACGACGGGCGATCGCTTCGATGGACACATTTTCATCGAGCTTTTTGTTACGCGCATGAACAGTGAGGATCGCTTGACGACCTTTATAGTCGGGTAAGTCTACGGTAATTTGGCGATCGAATCGACCGGGTCTTAGCAAAGCACTATCCAAAACATCAGGGCGATTGGTTGCCGCCACCACGATCACACCTGTATTACCTTGGAAACCATCCATCTCCGTCAGCATTTGGTTTAGGGTCTGTTCGCGTTCATCATTACCGCCACCAATACCTGAGCCACGTTGCCGACCGACTGCATCAATTTCATCGATGAAAATAATACAGGGCGCATTTTCCTTGGCTTTTTGAAATAAATCACGGACACGGGACGCACCCACACCGACAAACATTTCCACAAACTCCGAACCCGATAGCGAGAAGAAAGGTACTCCCGCCTCTCCTGCGATCGCTTTAGCAAGTAAAGTTTTACCTGTCCCTGGCGGTCCAATCAATAGCACGCCTTTAGGGATTTTTGCACCCACAGCCGTAAAGCGATCGGGCTGCTTTAGGAATGTAACGACTTCCTGTAATTCTTCTTTGGCTGTATCAATCCCCGCCACATCATCAAACATAATTCCTGTCTTGGCTTCAGCCGAAAACCTTGCCTTCGTCTTTCCGAAACCGAGGGTTTGCCCAGGTCCCCCAGGAGCATTACTGAGACGGCGGAACACCATGATCAGGATAAAAATTAAGAGCAGAGGTACAAAAAATGTACTAAAAAGTTGCCAAAGTAGCGTTGGTTGCTGGGGCGCTCGCACGCCAACATCAACCGTGTTTTCGCGCAGAGCCTTCATCAATTCAAGGTTGCCATCACGCGCAACCAGATCTACCCGAACTTTGCGCCCATCCTTTAAAGTGGCTTCAGCAGCTAAACCATTACTTTCGAGATCGATTTTTTGGACTTTATTATCTTTTACATTTGACAGTAGTTCGCTATAGCCTATGCGTGCTGGATCTTCACCCTCAGCACGCATTGCATCTGGCAAGGCGATCGCTACGCTTTGCAATGCGACACTTTGCAATATTGCCAAACCTACAGCTTTTGTTTTGATATGTCGTCCAAAACTGTTCAAAAAGCTTGCCGCATAGTTTGCCCAACTGCTCGCTAAGTTACCAGTTAAGTTGCCTGACAAATTGCTTGCCAAAGAGATTTTTTTTCCAGAAGACATCACGCCTTGTTGCTCCTTAATAACCCTGTCGATGCGGTAATCGGTTGACTTTATTATCCATATAGTCTAATGCATTAGCCCAAAAGCTGTCACAAAAGTCCCAGCAAAATACAGGCAAACACTTTAACTATGGCTATGCTAAGGAATGAAAATTTATTAACTTGTGCAATTAAAACCCAAATTTGTTGGGGCGGGCGAAGCCCGCCCTAACAAATTTGGGTTTTAATAAATTTTCAATCCTAAGTCTCTTTGCTATGATTCGTTTTGAGCAATTTAAAAATTGAATTCCTTAAATCATGTTGAGTTTCGGAATTTTCGGCTTCAGAACTGTAATTTAGATCGGTGGTGTCATGCAATTCCTGATCCTGCTCGTCAGATTTCAGCGCTAGGCGATCGCATAGTTCATTTATAGCTGTTGACAATTTGATGGGAACATGGGGCGCAACCAAGTCAAGATTAGGATGGGTCGGTAAGTCATCACAAGGACAGCAAACAGGAACCCTTGGTCCTAGATCGAGAGAAGGCACAAGTAAGCTACACCGAGCGCAACCAATGATCTCCCAGCGATCGCTAAGCAAGTCACTGATTGTTTGGTCAGTACCGCTTAAATAGGCTTCATCAGCTTTGATCGTACTAATTTCATCCCATAGTTTATTAAACAACGGTGAATATTCCTCACCACTTAAGATTTTATAGATTGAAACTAGCTCAACTTGGGTTGATAGACTGATGGATTTACCCATCTGCATCCATTGAGCAACGTAGTTTTTGACTAAGGTTCGGGCTGCCATAATTTAGAGCCTTTTTAGAGATTTTTTTAATGATTTTTTAATGATTTCTTGGATTTGTAAAGCGGTTATAAAAGCCAAGAGGGAGCAGTGCTGCTTTGCGACACTGCTCCCTCTTGGCTTTTGAGTTTGTTGTAATAGATAATTAACTCGAATGCTCGTAGACAAAGGATAAATGGGCTTATCATAGCTAATATAGTCTGGGAGCTTCATGAAGAGTCTAAATAAATGTTTTGTCAATTAATTACTTTGTCCATAGGTTGCTAGACTATGCTCGAAACTTCACCTGCCCCTACCTTAACATCTTTAGCGGCTGATGGTCAGCCATCGATTCAGATGCGGAATTTAAACTTTCATTATGGTGAAGGGGATTTATTCAAGCAGGTCTTATTTGATATTAATCTCGATGTCTATCCTGGACAAATTGTGATTCTCACGGGGCCATCTGGCTCTGGTAAGACGACATTGCTGACTCTGATTGGGGCTTTACGCACGATTCAAGATGGCAGTCTCCGAGTTTTGGGACAAGAACTTAGAGGGCTAAATCCCAAAAAGCTGGTGCAAATCCGTAAAAATATTGGCTTTATCTTTCAGGCGCACAATCTTTTCTATTCCTTGACCGCCAGACAAAATGTAATGATGTCCACTGATCTTTATCCGCATATCAATGGCAACCTCTCGCCTGCAAGTGTCGCCGCCGATATTCTCGGTCAGCTTGGACTCAGTGACAGAGTTGACTATAAGCCCCATGCGCTCTCGGGTGGTCAAAAACAACGGGTAGCGATCGCCCGCGCCTTAGTAAATCGTCCGAAATTAATCCTTGCCGATGAACCAACCGCCGCTCTAGATAAAAAATCAGGACGCGATGTGGTGACACTCATGCAAAAAATGGCAAAGGAAGAGGGCATCACTATTTTAATGGTCACTCACGATAATCGCATTCTCGATGTCGCCGATCGCATTGTCAACTTGGTTGACGGCAATCTCGAATCGGACAATGTGGTGAGTGGAGCTGTAACTGATGATTCGAGAACATTTATGTTGTAAATCCCCCACCAAAGTCATCGCTTTGAGTTTAGCGCAGTGAGTTTAGCGCTCTGGGTTTAGCGCTCTGGGTTTAGCGCTTTGAGCTTGCGGATCAACTTATAGAGGGAAGGGGAAATCTCAACTAACTGCTATAGTCCGTAGACTCAATTTCTATTGACTCATCAGGAAAATGACAGAGATGAATATCCGACTCATCATCAATCCCACTTCTGGTCCTGCGGACAAGCCTGATCTGTCAACTGAAATTATTGATGCTTTGCAAAATCAAGGGCTTGAAGCTGAACTCTGCACAACTTCTCCCGATGAAGATGGTGAGGAGCTTGCAGCTGAGGCGGCTAAAGCAGGTGCTGAGCTTGTAATTGTGGCAGGAGGCGATGGCACGATTGAAGCCGTAGCGCGAGGATTAATGCATACTCAAACTGTGCTAGGGATTATTCCGATGGGAACCCGCAATAACATTGCCGCCAGCTTAGATATTCCCAACGATTTATCTCAAGCCATTCAGACTCTGGTAGAGGGCGTGCATGGTCGGTTTGATATGGGCAAAGCCAACAATCATTACTTTGTGGAAGTGGTAGGCGTGGGACTAGAAGCGACGCTCTTTCCTTGTGGAGATGAAGTCAAAGAAGGAATCAAGAAAAATTATTGGGCTGCTCTTACAAGTGTCTTCTCAGGTATCCAAACTTTTTTGCAATTTAAACAGCACCGTTTGGTCTTGCGCCTCGATGGCAAACGGATGCGTCGTTTACGCATTTTGCAAGTGAATATCTGCAACAGTCCTCGCTATGGGGTGCAATTTGCCTTAGCGCCTGACGCAAAAATGAATGATGGCAAGCTGGACGTAATATATATTGATAACCCCTCCAAATGGGATCATCTGCGTCACTTCTTTAAAGCGATGCGGGGTGAACGTCTTCCCCATGAGCGGCTCAAGACTCATCGCGCTGCTAAAATTGAGATTAAGAGTTATCCACCATTAGAAGTTCATGCCGATGGGCAGTATCTAGGCGTTACCCCGATCACTGTGGAAGTGGTTCCAGATGCCCTGTTGATTTGTGTACCTACGCCTGAGTTGCTATTAAAGTTTGCTGACGAAAACAATAGCTATGGTTTGACTCATGGTTTGACTTATGGTTTGACTTATGGTTTAACGGAGCAAGCTGACAGCATTTCCAGCGATCGCCCATCTATCTCTGCTTAAATCCCCCTAATTTGAGCCAGTCCGTACAAGCATGATCCAAGCCAGATGCCCCCAGCAACCCATCCACTCAGGACATCTGTCGGCCAATGCACACCAAAATACACTCGACTAAAGCCCACTCCTAAGGTTAAAAATACTGCTAAGGGAGCAGTGAGCCATAGAGGAATACTCAGAGACTGTCCCAAGATCGCCGCTAATAAACCGTAGAAGGAAATTGCACTCATGGAATGACCGCTAGGATAACTATAATCCATCGGACGTTTAGAAGAAGCCCATAGATCAGGTCGTTTGCGGCGGAAGAAAGACTTGAAAAGGCCGTTAAGCAACCATGAACCGCTTAGCCCGATCGCCAAGATGAGGGCAGGAACCGCATCGTCACGATAAATCAGAATTCCTGCGATCGCAATGAGTATAGGAATAGTAATTTCGCCCTGAGCCATCCAAGTTAGAGCCATCATGTATTGATCGCGGGTCGGATTAGACCATTCTTTGAGAGTTAACAAGCATGACTCTTCAACAGGTAGTAACCAATCCCATAGCAGAAAACGAGCTATGAACACACCTAGGGCTAAAACGAGAGTACCCGCTAGCAAACCTGCCAACAGATAGGGGACAAAATCAATAAGTGATTGGAACAACCAATAAAGACGAGTATTAGCCTGCGCCATCGACAATTTCCTAATATAAAGATGAATGTCATTAGTACCTCGGCTTAATAAAACCAAGAACCCAAATGCGTGAAATCGCCCGCGACGCGGGCGATTTCACTCATTT
>JANMFC010000191.1:0-27035 GCA_031377675.1 Pseudanabaena sp. OTE_70b_metabat_355
TATCATTGGTTGTCAATGGAAACTGCCGAGCTACTAGCCGAGCTTATTCCTAATTCTATTCATAAAAAGCACGCGAATAAATTACGGCAAGAAAATCAGATCCCCACGATTGTCAATCTAATTCGTCCGCAAGAGACTTGGGAATTAAGTCTAAATGCACTGTTGAATCTGAGCAAATCGCCACAAGAATTAGCAAAATCTGCCAATGTTTCACCCCAGCGCCTAGTTTGGTTTATTACTTTTGCTAAGGGGGTATGCACGATTCAACCAAAGGAGCAGAAAATTAATGCCAAGGGCGTATGGAGCGCTGGGCGAAATATTGCGGTAAAGCGTCTAAAGGATAATGTCACTGAGTTTCCCTATCTAACTCCGCAAGACTTTACGGTTTGTTCCCATATCCAAGCCTATTCCTATCATGGGTATTATGGACAAAATCAATATGAATTTGATGAAGATACTGTCTGTGCTTTAGTTGGACATCCGTTAGTATTTTGGGAAGATTCGCCGACAACCCGTGTGGATATTGCTAAAGGCGAGCCAGAGCTACTAGTTAAAGCGACAAAGGGCGATCGCCTAGTCTTAGAATTTTCACCACAGCTAAAGGATGGACAAAACTTTGTAATCACCAAGGAAAGTCCAACCAGACTGAAAGTGATCCAAATCAATGAATCCCATCGCCGCATTACCGAAATCATCGGCAAAAAGAATCGTCTGGAAATCCCCGCTGCGGCTAAAGATAAAGTGTTAGCCGCCATTCATTCCATCTCTTCGATGGTGACAGTGCATTCGGATATTGGTGGTGGTGTTAGTAATGCTGAGGAAGTGCCATCGGATAGCAAGCCTCATATTCACATCTTGCCATCAGGGAATGGTTTGAAAGTGGCTGTACTAGCGCGTCCCTTTGGCAATGCTGGGGCTTACTATCGTCCAAGCGCAGGTGGTACAACTGTATTAGCCGAAATTGATGGTAAACGTTTACAAGCGACTCGTAATCTCAAGGAAGAGAAGAAACTCGCTAATGCGGCGATCGCGGCTTGTCCGACTCTTGGTAATTATGAAGAAAATGAGAGCGAATGGACTATTGATGATCCCGAATTTTGCTTAGAGCTATTACTGGAACTGCAAGGATTAGGCGATCAGATTGTCTTGGAATGGCCAGAGGGCGAGAAGATGAAAATCAGTCATCGGGCTGGTTTTGGTGATTTCAGGATGTCGATCAATCAAAGCCGCGACTGGTTTGCCGCCGAAGGTGAGTTGCGCTTGGGTGATGACAAAGTTATGGATATGCAGCGCCTATTGGAACTACTGGACAAAACTCCTAGCCGCTTTATCCCGATGGGAGATGGACAGTTTATTGCTCTGACTCAACAATTCCGCAATCGTCTTGACGAATTCCGCCGCCTATCGGAAAAGCATGGCAAAGGAACCAGATTTCATCCTTTAGCCGCTTTAGCGTTAGAGGATTTTGTTGACGAAATCGATGATCTGAAAGTTGACAAACATTGGAAAGCCCATGTTAAAAAGATCAAGGAAATGCGGAATTTTGAGCCGCAATTACCATCGACATTGCAAGCGGAACTGCGCGATTATCAGATCGATGGATTCTCGTGGCTGTCCAGATTAGCGCATTGGGGTGTGGGTGCTTGCTTAGCCGATGACATGGGCTTGGGCAAAACTTTGCAATCTTTAGCGTTGATGCTCACTCGCGCTCCTCATGGAGCCACGATGATTGTCGCGCCCACTTCTGTATGTATGAACTGGATTGGTGAAGCCGCTAAATTTGCGCCAACGATGAATGTAATCGTGTTTGGGACAGGCGATCGCCAGAAAGTATTGGACAATCTTCAGCCCTTTGACATGGTGATTTGTAGCTATGGCTTATTGCAACAGGAAGAGGTTGCGGAGATGCTAGCCAAAGTCGAATGGCAAACCGTTGTTCTCGATGAAGCTCAAGCAATTAAGAACACAGCCACAAAGCGATCGCAAGCAGCGATGAATCTTCAAGCTGGCTTTAAACTGATTACCACAGGCACACCAATTGAAAATCATCTCGGCGAATTATGGAATCTCTTTCGGTTTATTAATCCAGGTTTGCTTGGCTCCCTTGATAGTTTCAATATTAACTATGCCAACCCGATCGAGCGATCGCAGGACAAGGTAGCTCGCGATCAACTCAAAAAGTTAATTCAACCCTTTATCCTTCGTCGTACTAAAAATCAAGTGTTGCAGGAGTTACCATCACGCACTGAAGTGACATTACAAGTGGAACTCAGCAAAGAAGAACTCGCCTTTTATGAGGCGCTCCGCCGTGAAGCGATCGCGAAGTTAACCAATACTGAGGCAAACGCAGGCACAAAGCATTTGCAAGTTCTCGCGGAAATCATGAAATTGCGCCGCGCTTGCTGCAATACCAAGTTGGTTAGACCTGATATTCCTTTACCTAGTTCTAAACTTCAGCTTTTTGGTGAAGTGGTCAGCGAGTTATTAGATAACAAACACAAGGCGCTGGTATTCAGCCAATTTGTCGATCATTTGCATATCATTCGCGATTATCTCGATTCCCAAAAAATTAGCTATCAATACCTAGATGGCAGTACCCCTGCCAAAGAACGCAAAAAACGTGTGGAAGCGTTCCAAGCAGGTGAGGGTGATGTGTTCTTAATCAGTCTCAAAGCGGGTGGTACGGGATTAAATCTCACCGCCGCCGACTATGTCATCCACATGGACCCTTGGTGGAATCCTGCGGTGGAAGATCAAGCTAGCGATCGCGCCCATCGCATCGGTCAGAAGCGCCCTGTCACCATTTATCGCCTCGTGGCAAAGGGAACGATCGAAGAAAAGATTGTCGCTCTGCACAACATGAAGCGGGATCTGGCTGATAGTTTGCTGGAAGGTACGGATATGAGCGGTAAGGTGACTACCGATGCGTTACTGCAATTGATTAATGAGATCTAGGCAAATCACGATGTGTTGATGCTTTGAAAATGCTTACACGGCAAGGTAATGGAGTTATAGCGGTTTTCAAATGACTGCTGTACAAATAGACACAAAAAATGTAGGGGCAATTCATGAATTGCCCCTACATTTTTTGTGTCATACTCAACTGAAAACCGCTATATCACTAGTGCCAATTGTCAATAATGGAACCAAACCCAATCGATATAAGTCTTTTTTGTTTAATTGTATTTGAAAGCGCTGCGAAGCAGCTTGATTACCGAGGCACTGATGATTCTTAAGCTTTTGCAAATTTCGCTCAATTCGGTACTGCTAACACTAGCAATATTGTCTAGTTCATCCGCCCATGCATCGCCTTTTGTAACCAGAAATGGTAATTCCTTCATTCTCAACGGTGCAAAGTTTGCTTATTCTGGGACGAATAATTACTACCTCATCTACAAATCTAAAAAGATGGTCGATGATGTGATGAATTCAGCCCAACAGATGAATCTAAAAGTCATTCGTACTTGGGGCTTTTTAGATACGGGATTATTGAATGGCGCTCAGTCTGTGGACAGTCCCAAAGATGGTGTGTATTTTCAATATTGGAATCCTGCAACCGCTAGCCCTGCCTATAATGATGGCGCAAATGGATTGGAACGTCTTGACTATGTAGTTTATGCAGCCAAACAAAAGGGATTGAAGCTGATCATTCCTTTTGTGAATAACTGGCGCGAATTTGGCGGGATCGATCAGTATGTGACTTGGTATGGATTGAGCTACCATGATGATTTTTATCGAGATGCAAGGACTCGTCAAGCCTACAAAAATTGGGTGTCACATCTACTCAATCGCAAAAATATCTATACGGGCGTTCTCTACAAAGATGAGCCGACAATTATGGCATGGGAATTAGCCAACGAGCCGCGCTGTAAGGGTAGTGGCAACAAGCCGACATCCTCTAACTGCAATACGACAACGCTACTTAATTGGGTTAAGGAGATGAGTAGTTTCGTCAAACAAAATGCCCCCAAACAGTTAGTGGGGGTTGGTGATGAGGGCTTTTTTGCGCGACAGAGTAGTGATTGGATGTATAACGGCAGTGAGGGGGTTGATTTTGATGCATTTATTCGGGTTCCCACCATCGATTTTGGTACTTTTCATCTCTATCCTGACGCTTGGGGGAGATCCTACGATTGGGGAAATCAATGGATTACAGAGCATCTCACCGCAGGAACTCAGGCAGGTAAGCCTGTGATTTTAGAGGAGTTTGGGGCGAAAGATCAAACTAATCGCAGTTCTATCTATCAAAAATGGCTTGATACAGTTTGTAAAAACCAAGGGGCGGGTGATAATGTTTGGATGCTGGCGGCAAAGCAAGATGATGGGAATCTTTATCCTGATTATGATGGGTTTACGATTTATTTTCCAAGTGCGATCGCCACAGTGATCACAACCCATGCAAATCGGATGATATCTTCACAATGTTTAGCTACGCCAACACCAATTCCAACGACTAAACCGACACCAGCACCAACTCCAGTTCCTACACCAACTCCTACTCCAATCCCAAGTGGCTCAATAAAAGTTCGTACAGAAGCGGCTTTAGGAAATTTTGGTTCCAATCAAGAAACTCAATTTAAACTACGTTTACACAATGATGGTACAAAAACTTTAGGTGGTTTAAAAGCAAGAGTTTTTCTCAACCTTAGTGAAATCTATAGTGCGGGGCTATCGGTTAATCAGGTGACTACGGATAAGTTCTGGGATCAGTGTGGTGTGGTTAGTATTAGCCCACTTAAATCTTGGAAAGGCTCATCATCTAATTTTTATGTTGATTTAGATTGGAGCAGTTTTAATTTTTTGGCGAATAAATCTTGTGAAGTTCATTTTCGGGTGAGAATGTCCAACTGGCAAACGGTTTGGAATGCAACCAATGATTATTCTTATCAAGGGTTGACTGGTTCAATGGCTTCGACATTGCGGATTCCCATTTATCAAAATGGGGTAAAAGTATATGGAAGTGAACCATAATTAATTTTTAAAAGTGTTGCTTAGCAACACTTTTAAAAATTAATCAGTTGATGTGAAAGAGGAGATAATTTACTTTTTCTTTCCTTCTTGATCGTAATAATCGGGCTTGACTACCTGCTTGGCTCTAGCGATCGCTAAAGAATTATCGGCAACATTCTCAACCACCGTAGAACCTGCGGCAATATTCACATTTTTACCAATTTGGATTGGCGCAACTAGTACGGAATTAGAACCAGTCTTACTGCGATCGCCGATCACCGTTTGATGCTTTTTAAAGCCGTCATAGTTGGCGGTAATCGTACCCGCACCGATGTTCACTTTTTCACCAATCGTGGCATCGCCTAAATAACTCAGATGGGCGGCATTGGTGCGATCACCGACTTTGGCATTCTTTAGTTCCACAAAATTACCGATGCGACATTTTTCGCCCACGATAGATTCGCCACGAATCCGCGCAAAAGGTCCAATGCGACAATTATCAGCAATTTGACTATCTTCAATTACAGAGAATTGCACCGTACAGTTTTCGCCAATGATACTGTTGGACAACATACTTGAAGGTCCGATAGTTGTGCCTGAGCCAACTTTGGTATTACCGCGCAAATGGGAATGCGGCTCAATAATCACATTGGGAGCAAGTTCTACTTCATCATCGATCGTAATCGTGTCAGGGAGGAGCATGGTCACACCTGCCCGCATCCACTTTTCTCTCGCTCGTTTTTGCAGAACTTCATAAGCATGAGCTAACTGAAGGCGATCGTTAATGCCCAGACTTTCATCGGGATCTTCTAAATCACTGGCATACACAGATTTGAGATAATCAAAAACTTCAGTCAAATAATATTCCTTCTGAGCATTGTTAGTGGTCAGTTTCGGCAATGCTTGAGCGAGTTCTTGCCAATCAAAACAATAGACTCCCGTACTAACGCGCTGATTGAGAATCTGTTCAAGATTGCAGTCACGATGTTCGATAATGCGTTCTAACTTCATCTGGCGATCGCAAAATACGCGACCATAGCCCGTAGGATTGGTCAGAATTGCGGTAAGTACGGTTGCGGAAGCCTTATTTTGACGGTGATTATCGATTAAGGCTTGGATGGTTTCCGATCGCATCAGGGGGGAATCACCTGTGAGGACAACTAGTTCTCCTTCAAAGCCAGCCAATGGTTCTAACAATTGTTGAATGGCGTGTCCTGTTCCCAATTGTTCTACTTGTTCAGCAAATTCAATTTGAGGATAATTGGCTAAGGCTGCACGAACCTGATCGCTGCAATATCCGACAATCACAATACGGCGATCGGCGTTTAGGCGATCGGTGGCGTTGAGAACTCGTTCGACTAAGGATTTGCCACCAAGGGGTTGTAATACTTTTGGTAAGGTCGATTTCATCCGCGTTCCCTTACCTGCGGCTAATACGGCTACTGCTAACATATTTTGTGTTTCTCTATTGATATATTTTGTGAGTTGGAATCTTCTGTCGCCTGTTCGTAGTGTCGATCCCCCCCAGCCCCCCTTGTAAAGGGGGGAGAATTAATTATCATCTTCTTCCCCCTTTACAAGGGGGATTGAGGGGGATCTTTAGTAACTTCTATCTAAAAAGAGAAATCAAATCTTATCCATTCGGACGGCTCATTTGTTCGAGATTGAGAACTTCTGACAACTTCTCCTCACTCATCAAGCCTTTATCCAAAACCACTTGACGTAACGATTTACCAGAGGCTAAAGACTCCTTGGCAACGTCCGCAGCATTCAGATAACCGATATGGATATTCAGCGCTGTCACCAGTGAGAGACTGCCCTCAGCGTAGGCAAGACAGCGATCTTCTACAGCGCTGATGCCTCTAATGCACTTAGTCGCGAGGGTGTCGATCGCCTTACCTAAAATCTCAATACTCTGAATCAAATCGTAGGCAATCAATGGCATCATCACATTCAGTTCCAACTGCCCTGCTTGAGCAGCAAAGGCGATCGCCGTGTCATAGCCGATGACTTGATAGCAAACCATGTTCGTCATCTCAGCAATTACAGGATTATACTTCCCTGGCATAATCGAAGAACCCGGTTGCACAGGCGGTAATCGAATTTCGCGCAAACCTGTTTTGGGTCCTGAATCCATCAATCGCAAGTCATTGGCAATTTTGCAAGTATCTTGAGCAAGGTTCCGAATGGAGCCTGAAACATTCACAAAGGGAGCCATACTCTGCATGGCGGCCATCAGATTTTGGGCTGGCTTTAGGTCAAATCCGGTAATCTCGCCTAGTTTTTCGGCAACGCGATCGCAATATTGGGGATGGGTATTTAAGCCAGTACCCGATGCACTACCGCCTAAGCCTAAGCTTTTCAGGTCATTAGCAGCTAGACGAATGCGACTAATATGATCGCTAATAATTTGAGCATAGGCTTGAAATTCATCCCCTAGTCGCACTGGCACTGCGTCCTGTAAATGGGTGCGCCCTGATTTGATGATTCCTGCAAAGGCGATCGCCTTAATTCGTAGTTGTTCATCGAGATTGGCTAAGGCAGGAAATAGGGTATGCTCTAGGGCTAACAAGGCTCCAATCCGAATCGCTGTGGGGATCACATCATTGGTAGACTGTCCATAATTAACATGATCGTTGGGGCTAACGTTACCATAATGCCCCTTTACGTCACCTAAAATTTCAAGGGTGCGGTTTGATAGGACTTCATTCACATTCATGTGGTGTGATGTGCCAGCCCCCGCCTGATATACATCGACCACAAACTGATCGCGTAACTGTCCATCCAATATTTCATCCGCCGCCGCCGCGATCGCCATGCCCATCCCCATTGGGATACATCCGAGTTCGGCATTAACTAGAGCCGTGGCTTTTTTAATCAGCAAGCAAGCGTCAACAAAGGTGGGGAGGGGCTTAAGTCCGCTAATCTGAAAGTTGGCGATCGCCCTAGCAGTTTGTATCCCATAGTAAACATCATCGGGCAGGGACATTTCCCCCATCGAGTCGCGTTCGGTTCTAGTCATAAGTTTTGATTAGGGTTTTAGCTATTAGCTTATGGTAATTTGGTAAGCCTAGACGAAGCTAATTGTTTTTTTTATCATCGTCAAGTCAAAAATCCTCTGATACGGCGATCGCTTCTAATTCTACAACTTCACAAATCGCTGCGAATATTAGCTAAAATATTGTAGTATCACAATTAATTAGCGATCGCTTGCTGTGGATTACTCAAACTTCACGCGCTTATATAAATCTCGTAAACCTACTTCTAATCGTATTGAGGAAAGCTTGATCACAGCACCTTCTCCCCTATAAGTCGTCAAAACCCATCGATCCTCTGACTCCTTCACATAATGATCAACTTTAGGACAATTCTGATAAACCAAAATATATTCTTGAAAACTAGGAATAGAGCGATATTGACGGAACTTACTATCATGATCATAGCCTTGAGTAGAGCTAGATAGAATTTCCACAATCAAACAGGGATTAGTAACTTCCATTTGTCTTTGATCGACAAAAACTGGCTCACCTGCAACCACCATCACATCAGGATAAGTATAACGACTATATTCAGGAAGCCATAGCCGCATATCACTCATGAAAACAGAATATTCTAAATCTTCTAAGGCGAACAAAAGCAAAGCATGAAATTTGCCTGTGAGAATATTGTGATTTGCGGAAGCTCCTGCCATCGAGATAATTTCTCCATTAATAAATTCACTCTTAAATTCTGCTTTGTCCTCTAAGGCTATATATTCCGATGCAGTATGTCGCTTAGTAGCTGTTAAAACCATACGAGATCGCCTCCTAAAAATTGACCATTGGCACGATTATAACTAATCGCGATCGCGCTAAATGTATAATAGGTTTAGTTTAGATAAATGCGATTTAAACACTTATAAGCTGAGAAACTGATCGCAATGGTTCTAATAATATTCCTAAAATCTTATCCACCTCACTGATGTAGTATTCGATCGCATCAATCTGGACTAAACTTTTTTCTAGCTTAATAAACCGCCAATTCGTGCCACTAGTAACGACTCCATAGATAATTGGGATCTTATTATGATGGTTTTCGTTAAAGATTTGCGCCGCCACCATCGCCGCAATACATTGACCCACACCACCAAAAATATCTTCGCGCTTTGCCTCAATAATAATCACGACAGGAAATGTAATTTCTAACTGTTCTTCAGAACTGCTCAATAAAAAATCGCAAAACCCTGTCAATCCGCGATCGCGATCAACGGTAAACTCTGAGCCAGAAAATAATGAAATTTTATAGTTTAGTTGGCGGCGAACTTCGCTCAAAATCTGAGCAATGATAAATTCTGACCGCGCTTTCTGAGTGCCAACTGCGATCGCAAAGGATAGATTTTCTTGTAGCAGTGTCGTCAAGATTTGGGAAGGTGCAACTTTGGCTATATCCGCAAAAAGATTTGTCTTTTCGTCAATGGTTAACTGAAAAGCTTCTTTGACCTTACTAAAGGTGAAGTCACTGTATGCCATAAAAACCTACATTGTTCGTGATGCTCTTATTTTACTTGTTTTGCGATCGCCGATAGTAATCATTAGATAGCTAAGATTCTTATGAGGTATGCCAAACCTTATGATATATTTAGATTTAACAACTGAGCAATTTGCTAAATTAGCGGCTTGAAAAAATTGTGACTTCATCTGTTTTGTCCACCGAACAAATAACTCACATCCTTGAAGATTTAAAGAGTTTACCCCCTTCCCAAAAACATGAACCAACTTTCATGGAAATTGCGGGATATCCTCACTATGAAAATGTTTGTAGCAATATACTTCAGTTTTATCTTCAGCCTAACAATGAACATGGATTTGGTTCACTTCTTTTAGATTCACTTTTTACACTTATCAATGAGAAGGTCGTAATTAATGGACAGAGTATTGATGTAAGGCGTGAAGAATCGACAGACAAAAATAATCGTATTGATTTAGTGATTGAGTCTGACGATTTTGTTCTGGGAATTGAGAACAAAATCTTTGCTTATGAGGACAACAATCCTTTTAAGGACTATTCAGAACATCTTAAAAAATACATTCCTAAAGGATGCAAAGTTTACAAAGTACTATTGTCGTTACGCCCCATACAGGAACATCCTGATCTATGTGGGTTTTATCCAATTACTTATGATTTGTTATTTCAAAAAATAATCGGGAATATTGGCTCCTATTTCCTAACGGCTCGTGAGCCACACGTAACATTCCTGCGTGACTTTATCCAAACCATTCAAAATTTACAAAGAAAAACTTCTATGGATCAGCAACGGTTGACTTTCTTTCATGATAACCAGCACGACCTCGTAAAACTACTTGCTGAAGTTGATGAATTACGAAAAGATATGCGAGAAAAAGTAAAGCAGTTAAGAGTAAACATCGCAGATGAAGTGGCTTTATTACCTTTTGACATTGAATCAGGTGTATGGCGATTTTCTGATTTACGAGATTTCTTATGGTGCACGGTTAAAATAAGAAATTCCTTTTGGTTACAAGTTGATTTTGAAATAACGCCCGTAGGATGGAGAAGTCGATTCTTTTACAAGAAAAATGGTGGTGTCAAGAATGGTGGTGTCAATGATGTTAAACAGTGGGTCAATGCACGAGGAATTCAGTATGAAATTTTACCTGACGAAGAACGACTGATATACAAGGACACACTGCCATTTGAAACTAGTATCCAAGAAGTGAGGACTTGGGTGCTGGACGTTTTGAAAAAGCTAACAACGGCTCCCGTAGTTTAATGTTCATAACGACCTGAAGATTTACTATGAGAATCTTTGAATATGATGAGAGTAAAAGTCAATCTAATCTTGTTAAACATGGAATTGACTTTGTTGAGTCTCAAGAATTGTGGAACGATCGCGATTTGCTAGAAATTCCAAGCAAAATCGAAGGTGAAACACGCTTTGTAGTTATTGGTAAAATAAATAGCAAGCATTGGTCAGGAGTTATCACCTACCGAGATCAAAATATTCGGATTATTTCTGTCCGTAGATCACGCATACCAGAGGTTTCCCTATATGAACGCCAAGGAATTTGACCAAAAATTTGACGATGGAGAAGAAGATATTATCGAAATGCTTGATTTATCCAAAGCCAAGCGTCCTTTCAGTACTCAAAAAAGGCTTAGTATTGATCTACCTATCTGGATGATTGAGCTAATTGATCGCGAAGCCAACCGCTTAGGTGTAACGCCCCAAACTATTATCCAAACCTCCCTCGCTAAACATTTAGCTGCTATCAAACCCTAAAATTAATTTCAGTTATGCCCGTACCCGTAGAACAGTTACTAAATTCCGAAATCCTCAAACCTGCCCGTTATCTTGGCAACGAGTTTGGCGCAGTGCGAAAACCTTGGGACAAGGCGATCGTGCGTTGGTCGCTCACCTATCCTGAAATATATGAGGTGGGCGCGTCCAACTTGGGGCATATCATCCTGTACAGCATTATTAATTCTAAAGATGGGCAGCTATGCGATCGCGCTTATCTCCCCGCCCCTGACCTGTCAGCAAAATTACGCGAAACTAAAACCGATTTGTTTGCGGTGGAGTCCAAGCGATCGCTACGGGAGTTTGACATTTTGGGCTTTAGCTTGAGCTATGAGCTAGGCGCAACCAATGTTTTAGAAATGCTTGATCTTGCCAACATTCCGATGACATGGCAAGAAAGGAGTGAATTAAGTATTGAAGACTGTCCTTTAATCTTTGCAGGGGGACAAACGGCGACTTCTAATCCTGAGCCTTATGCTGACTTCTTTGATTTTTTTGCTCTCGGTGATGGCGAAGAATTATTACCTGAAATTGGCGAAGTTCTTAAAGATTCCAAATTAGCAGGTAAAAATCGCCGCGAAACCCTGTTAGCGCTTGCTAATGAGGTCGATGGTGTATATGTGCCAGAGTTTTATGACATGGATATCAAGACGGGCGCGATCGCACCCAATCGCCATGATGTTTCGCCTCGCGCCCTGCGCCGTGTCGCCACACCGATGCCCGAACATAGCATTGGACTAGTTCCGTTGGTGGAAACCGTTCACGATCGCCTGACTATCGAAATTCGGCGCGGTTGTACTCGCGGCTGCCGTTTTTGCCAACCAGGGATGCTCACCCGTCCCGCCCGTGATGTCGATCCTGAAAAGGTTGTGGATACGATTGAGAAAGCGCTGCGGGAAACAGGCTATAACGAGTTCTCCTTATTATCGCTCTCTTGTTCCGATTATCTGGCGCTGCCATCGGTGGGCGTACAGATTAAAAATCGCTTCAAAGATGAGCATATAACTCTCTCATTGCCTAGCCAGAGAGTCGATCGCTTTGATGAGAATATCGCGCACATGCTTCGCAGTGGCGATGGTCGTCAGCAGCAGGGGCTGACCTTTGCACCCGAAGCAGGGACACAGCGTTTGCGTGATGTGATTAATAAAGGCTTGACCGATGAGGAACTGTTGCAGGGGATTAAAACTGCCTATACCCAAGGTTGGGATAAGGTGAAGCTCTATTTTATGATTGGCTTGCCCACAGAAACCGATGAAGATGTAATTGGGATTGTCGATACGGTGGCTTGGTTGCAGAATGAATGTTCGGAAAAAGGGCGCAAGAAGTTATCGGTGAATATCACCATTTCTAATTTCACTCCCAAGCCCCATACGCCTTTCCAATGGCATACTGTCTCTAGTGGAGACTTTGTGCAGAAGCAGAAACTATTGCGCCAAGAGTTTCGCCGCTTGAGTGGAGTGAAGGTTAACTATACCGATGTTCGCATCAGTGCGATGGAAGATTTTGTCGGACGTGGCGATCGCCGCTTAGGTAAGGTCGTGTATCGAGCATGGCAACTGGGCGCGGGTATGGACTCATGGTTTGAGAATACGGAGAAAGCTTTTGGGGCATGGACTCAGGCGATCGCTGAAGCCGATCTGGTATGGGATGCGCCATCGCTAAAAATGCAAGACGATTTACCTTGGGATCACATTGATACGGGTATCGATAAACAATGGCTGATCGAAGATTGGACAAGGGCGATCGCGGCTCAAACTGTTCCTGACTGTTCCTTTGGTGGCTGTTCATCTTGTGGAGTCTGTGGTCCCGCCTTTGGACATAACATCGTAATTCCACCGCCCGAAATTCCGCCTATTTCCCTAGAGAAGCCGATCGTTCCGCCCAGAGTCCAGCGTGTCCGTCTCAAGTTTGGCAAGCTCGGCGATATGAGTTTGATATCCCATCTCGATTTACATCGTTTCTTCCAACGTGCGGCTCGCCGTGCGGCGATACCAGTCGCTCACACTGAGGGCTTTAATCCATTACCGCGTATTTCCATTGCGAAGGCTTTGCCATTAGGTCAAACTAGTAATGCCGAATTTGTGGATTTTGAATTAACGGCGCATATTCCCATTACCGAGTTTAAAGAGCGCTTTAGCGCGGAACTTGATGATGACTTACCGATTTATGCGATCGAAGAAGTGGAAGTCCATTCACCATCTTTAGATTCTATTCTCGAAGTTGCTGAATATACGCTGACCCTTGCTTTTATTACGCCCAAAGAGCGTAACGCTGCCGACATCATGGATTTGCTCGAAGGTGCAGGTTACTGTGTACTCGCGGCAACTTCCATCCAAATGCCGAAAGTGTCAAAATCGGGTCGTAATCAAATGTTGGAATTACGCGATCGCATTTTTGCGATTAATGTCCTCAATCCTGATCCTGAATTCCCGAAAGTTCATTTTATGGGTAGTTGCAAACCCGACAGCAATCTCAAACCTGAGTATGTTGTTTATATGATCAATAAATATCTTGCTGAAGAGGATGAAGTGAAGTTAGTCAAAGTTCATCGTGAATCGATGCGTTAAAAGTCGAGTTAGACATATTAGCTATGGTACAGGCTGTGCTTGCGCCATAGCTTTTTGGCAAGATCAAAAATACTATAGAGGTAGTTCTAGATGAAATGTTGTCTCTTGGTTGTAGATACTTGAAATTGAAAATTTTCCTCCGTGAATTTCAACAAGTCTTTTGACAATTTGTAAGCCCAATCCCATGCCTTGCTGTTCATGCTTTTTTCGATCAAATTGCAAAAATGCACCTACTTTTGCAATTTGTGCTTCTGTCATACCTCGACCATGATCAGTGATCGATAGATGAAACATCCCATCTTTTAATTGAGAACTTACTACCACAGATGTGCCAGCCTTAGAGAATTTGAAAGCATTGTCCGCTAACTCATTAACAATGAGCAAATAATCTCTTTCAATCATCGAAATTTCAACATCTTCCATATTCATCACTAAATCATCTGTACGACCAGCAATGTCAGCTTTGGATTTGAGTGTAACCGCAGTTAGGAATTCAGTTGGGATTTTTAACTCATAAGGATTACATAGTTCAGAATCATCCTCATTAGGATTAACAGAACACATTTCCACCCTTGCATATTGCAAAAACTTTTTAGTCAGCTTTTCTAGTCTCATCAATGATTCTTGACCAATGGTCAGCCACTCATCAATTTCTTCCTTCTGCATATTTTGATGATCATCGCGTAGAATACCAATCGCCCCCAAAACTCCATTGAGAGGAGTACTCAGTTCATGGGGCAAGACGGAAGATAAATTACCACATAATTCGCTTAGATTAGTTTGTAAGAGATGAATCATATTCTCTTGCAGATTAGATAGAGTCTTAATCTGATCGTATTGTTTTTTAATACTGAGCATGGACTTAACTCTGGCTTGCAGCTCAATGCGATCAACTGGCTTGCTGATAAAATCGGTTGCTCCTGCTTTGAGACAGAGAGCAAGGTCTTTCTTACTAGTTAGAGATGTCACCATAATGATCGGAACATGCGCCCATTGCTGCATAGCTTTAAGGCGAATGCATAGTTCGATCCCATCAATGTCAGGCATCATCACATCTAACAAAATTACATCTGGCTGATATACATGGATATTGGCGATCGCATCTTCAGCATTGGATTGATAATGTAACTCATAGCCTTCATTGGCTAAGAAAATTTTAATCACACTAAAATTATTGATCTCATCATCAACTACCAAAATAGATGGGTTACTCATACGATCGCCTCATTTGTGTTTAAGAATTGTTGAATTTGCGTTTCTAATTGTTGCAATTTAACGGGTTTGGTTATGTACTCGTTAGCACCTGCGGCTAGGCAACGATCGCGATCGCCTTTCATCGCTAAGGCGGTTAGGGCAATAATTGGTATTTTCCTAAGCTTAGGTTCGAGGCGAATTTGCTTGATCGCTTCTAAGCCATCCATTCCTGGCATTTGAATATCCATCAAAACCAAGTCTGGATGATGCGTCTTCACGAGGTCAATTGCTGTCTGACCATCCTTTGCCACTATAAAGCAATAGCCTTTCACTTTGAGAAAAGCAGAGAAGGTAAGAATATTAACTTGATCATCTTCTACTAATAAAATCAAAGCGGACTGATTATCCTTGCGATCGGCAATAGAGCATGGTGGTTCTTGATCACTGACTGGGATCGGATCTGTCTTTTCTGTACATGTATTTGCAAGTATAAGGGGTAAACAGGGTAGATCAACAGTAAAGCAACTGCCTACTCCCAGTTCGCTAGTTAGCGCTACATGACCACCGTGAAGTTCAGCAATCCTTTTCACTAGGGCTAGCCCCAACCCAGTACCATTATATTGGCGATTGAGGGCACTGTCGATTTGGACAAATGGCTGAAATAACTTGCCAATATCTTTTTCGGCAATTCCAATACCTGTGTCGCTTACACTGATTTGCACATAATCGATCGCTCCTTCTGATCGCAGTTCCGATCGCACTTGTGATGACTCTAGCGTAATCGTTCCACCTGATGGAGTAAATTTGACAGCATTATTGAGCAAATTAATTAGGACTTGACGGATTCGTCGCTCATCTACAAGGAGATCGGGTAGATTGGGTTGGAGTTTAACATGAATATTGATCCGTTTTTGCAGTGCTTGCTGTTTGATAAATGTGAGACTTGATTGGCACAGATGTTCTACTGAAATTGGAATGAGATCTAATTCCAGATTTTCAGCTTCAATTTTTGCAAGATTAAGGATGTCATCAATTAATTCCAGCAAATGAGAACCACTACTCTCAATAATTTTTAAGGCTTCATTTTGTTCGGGATTGGTTTCGCCAAAGTAACCACTTTGCAGTCCTTCGGTCATGCCTAAAATGGCGTTGAGAGGGGTGCGAAGTTCGTGACTCATGTTGGCTAGAAATTCGTCTTTGAGTCGGGTGGCTCGCGCAAGTTCTTGGTTGATTTGTTGGAGCTGAGATTCAGCTAATTTGCGCTTAGTAATATCAAAACGAATGGCTAGATATTGATAAGGCTTACCTGACTCATCACTAAAAGGGACAATAGTGGTTATCATCCAATATAGGCTATCGTTTTTGGCTCGATTGCAAATTTCACCCCGCCAAACTCTGCCATTGCCAATGGTACGCCACATATCTTCAAAAAAGCTAGGTGGATGGTAGCCAGAGTTGATCAGGCGATGCGTATTTCCTAATAGTTCAGTGCGGGAATAGCCAGAAATCTCACATAAAAGATCGTTGCTGTAAGTAATTACACCTTTGGCATTGGTAATGGCAACGATCGCCGACTGATCAAGGGCAAGTTTAAAATAGGAAAGTTCTTGAAGTATTTCTAGTCTTTCTAGTTCCGAGTGTTTGCGATCGCTAACATCAAAATTAACGCCAATCATCTTTTGCGGATCTCCCTGTTCATCGCGGACGAGGACTCCATAAGTTTTGATAAAACGGATCGTACCATCAGGATGTATGATCCGAAACTCAGTATCATGATTTTTCATGTCCCCAACCCCTGAAATTAACATCTGTATGGAATTATCAACGTAACGGAAGTCTTCTGAATGTATGCAATTGATCCAAACTTCAGATGGGAAAGGAGAATCAGATTCTTTGGTTATACCATAAAGTTCATACATCCGATCATCCCAGATTTGAGTGTTCTCGATGATATCCCACTCCCAGTAACCGATCTCTGCTGATTTGAGGGCGATAGAGAGGCGCTCCGATAGATTTTGAAGCTCGGCTTTGCGTAACTGAAGTTCGGCTGTGCGTTGTTCGACTTTGAGTTCTAACTCTTGATTGAGTTGTTGAATTAATCGCTCAGATTGCTTGCGGTCATTAATGTCACGAATCATGAATAAAGCTTCATCTATGCCACTTTTGACAACCCTCACCTCTTCATCTTGAACCCAACCATTCACTATGATCTGCTGTTCATAAACTTGTAATTCACCTGTATCTATAGCTCTGTGCAAATACTCCATATTGGTTGTAGCAATATCTGGAGGTAGGATATCAGTCATTGATAAACCAGTGCGATCTGCTCCTTGAGGCAATACATCAAAATCTCGATGGTCAGTGACATAGCCACGATAGATCCCATCCGCCCCAACCCGCAGCATAATATCTGGTATGGCAGCTAAGATCGCCCGATTTTTGGCTTCACTTTCGCGTAGCCGCAGTTCTACTAGTTGACATTCTGCTAAATGCTCGTGTAGTTTTTCGTGTGTAGTCGCCTGCTGAAGGGCAATCCCCAGATGTAGCGCTAATGTTTGCAATAGTCCTACTTCATCTTGCTGCCATTTTCGAGGGGCTTCACATTCAGTGGCATTGAGAAATCCCCATAGTTCATCGCCACAAAGAAGCGGTACTAAGATCTTGGCTCGCAGACGCAGCCCCATTTCTAGGGCGCGTTGATAGTCTGACATTTCAGTTTCCTGAGCATCATATACGACCCGAACCCAGCCTTTTTCGTAGATGTCTATAGATTTTTGTCCGATACTATCGATATCGATCTGCTCGCCCACCAATGATATCGGCGAGTTAGTCGATTCGGCGACGATAAAGCAGTCCCGATTCGGCTCAATTCGCCAAATATTGACGCGATCGCATCCCATTAATTGCCTTACATGTTCTACTGTATTGTCTAAAATAACTTGGAGACTCAACGATGAACGAATTTGCATCGTTACAGATGTCAGCAACTGCTCTCGTTTGACCTTCGCTTCCAAAGCGATCGTGCGAGCCGCAACTTGTCTTTCTAATTCAAGATTGCGACTTTCTAATAGTTGCATCTTTTCTGATTCTAGTTGTACTACCTTTTCTTCCAGTACCTCCGATTGTCTATATATCTCCAATGGATTAAGGACTTGCATCAAATCAGAATGAGTAATAATCCCTAAAAGATCACCGCGCCTATTTGTCACCGCTAGTCGATTAATTAAGTTCTGCCCCATGATTTGCTGCGCTTCCCATAGAGAGTCGTCGGGACTAACCGTAAAAACTGGTGAACTCATTACTGACTCAGCCAGACAACCTTCTAAGTTCAATCCTAAAGCCTGAAATTGGACAATATCTCTCTCAGTCAAAATCCCTAATGGAATTCGCGCCGATTCTTCTTGATTGTCCGTTCTCACGATAATAATCGAACTAACATGGTGGTCAAACATCCTTTGGCTAACTTCCAACATCGAACTGTCTGACATCGCCCAAACCACCTCACTGGTCATCACCTCAGACACTGTTCGTAATCGTAAAATATCCACAGGACGAGTGGTATGCCTGAGGCTTTCATTGGTTACTAATCCAATTACACCATGCTGATCATTAAGAACAGGAATATGATGAACATGATACTTCTTAAGAAGACCCATCACAACAAATAAATCAGGAAGAGTCGATTCATAAAGTGTAACGGATGGACTCCTCATCACCTCTCGAATTGTTAAATTTTCTAAAAAACCATACTGAGCAGTTAGCTTCACTACGTCCCGTTCTGTCAAAATACCGACTAAATGTTCATTTTCTACCACTAATACACAGCTTGCGCGGACTGCGACTTGCATTTCTTCTACTTGTAATACCGATGATTTCTTTGTATTACAAACAATTCGGATAGCGCTCATTTGCGCGATCGCTTCGACTACTCTTGTCTCAACTGAAACTATCAACGGATCACGGATAATGGCTGCATGTAGACCTGCTTGAGCAAAAGTTGTACTATTCATGGTCATTAATATGATTTCAGAGATCAGTTTTAACTTTTTTAGTTCAATTTACTTAATTACCGCGATTATCGCATAGTCATTAGGATAAACTTAGTATAAAAGAACACGCATGGGACTTTGTTGGACAAAAAACTTTTAATAAGCTGAAAAATTCAAGCAAGTTGGTTCCTTGAAAGCCTTGCTATAGCAATCCTTAATGAGTTGTGAGAGGCTTCGATTTCGCTCAGCCAGCGTATATCGTTGGCTGAGCGAAGTCGAAGCCCTATTTTTCTCATAAATGATTTAGGACTGCTATAGATAAAATTTTCAAGGGTGAAACCATCCGCACTCTCCCTATCGGGTTTTGCATATAGATCTTGCTTCAGCACAGAATTATCAACTAAACCCACACCTACCCTAGAAACTTCTCCGTAACGTAAGCTAAATGATCAAAAAGAAAAAATCTGAATTACAAATATGGAAATCATTCAAAAAGACGATCCAGAAGTCTTTGACGATCTTTCGCTACAGCCCTAAAGCTCTAGAGCTAGTCTGGTCTACCAGCCAAATTTTAACCATAGCGATCGCTTTATTTACGATCATCAATGGACTATTACCTGCGGCGATCGCCTACATTGGCAAATTGATTGTCGATAGTGTAGTCTTGGCTTCGCAAAATGGATTAATGAATGATCGCTATTTAGCTTTGAAGTATGTGGGAATTGAGGCGATCGCTTTGATAGTGTTAGCCGCTTCCCAAAAAGGTTTGACTGTATCACAATCATTGCTGCGGGTATTACTGGGACAGCGAGTAAATGTCCTGATTTTAGAAAAAGCGCTTACCCTTGATCTGGCTCATTTTGAGGATTCAGAATTCTATGACAAGATGTCGCAAGCGCGATCGCAAGCATCTAGTCGTCCCTTATCGCTAATTAGTCGGATGTTTGGTTTAGGACAGTCAGCGCTAACTCTATTAACTTTTAGTGGATTGTTATTACATTTTTCGATTTGGGCAGTAGTAGTCCTAGTGCTGGCGGCGATTCCTTCTTTTATTGCTGAAACCAGATTTTCTGAACACGCTTTTCGACTATTTCGGTGGCGATCGCCTGAGACTCGTCAGCAACACTATTTAGAGACTATACTGGCGCGAGAAGACTATGCAAAAGAAGTGCAGCTTTATCAATTGGGAGGGATGCTATTACAGCGCTATCGCGATATTTTTAACCGACTTTATAAAGAAGATCGTAATCTCACAGTCCTGAAGGGGATTTGGGGATATCTCTTGGGCTTACTGAGTACGCTCGCATTTTATGGAGCCTATACATGGATGGTAGTCGAAGCGATCACAGGCAAAATCAGCTTAGGGGAAATGACGATGTATTTAGTGGTTTTTCGTCAAGGGCAATCAACTTTTGCATCAGCATTAACTTCCATCGGTGGAATGTATGAGGATAATCTCTACTTAGCAAATCTCTATGAGTTTTTAGAACAACCAATTCCCCAATCTGAGGGTAAAATCACGCAGGGAACTATCGCCGATGGCATCAGATTCGAGAATGTTTCTTTTTGTTATCCGCAAAGTCAAGAGCCTGTATTAAACGATATTTCACTACATCTCCAACATGGCGAAAAACTGGCGATCGTTGGTGAAAATGGCTCTGGTAAAACTACCTTAATTAAACTATTGACTAGATTATATGTTCCCAGTCAGGGTCGCATTTTATTAGATGGAGTTGATCTAAATGATTGGGATATTGATGTATTACGAAAAAGAATTGGTGTGATCTTTCAGAACTTTGTGCAGTATCAATTTACAGTCGGAGAGAATGTCGGTGTCGGTGATGTCGAGCATCTTGATGATCAGCAAGAATGGGAACTTGCCTCTGAAAAAGGGATGGCGAAACCTTTTATTAACAATATGCCTCAAGGCTTTGAAACCCAGTTAGGTAAATGGTTTAAAGGTGGTCAAGAGCTTTCGGGTGGACAATGGCAAAAGATTGCCCTGTCACGCGCTTTTATGCGATCGCAAGCGGATATTCTCGTCCTTGATGAACCCACGGCGGCGATGGATGCCGAAGCAGAAATGAGCATTTTCAATCACTTTCGAGCGCTCACTAAGGATCAAATGGTGGTGTTAATTTCCCATCGATTTTCCACAGTACGCATGGCAGACAAGATTATTGTGATGGCAGATGGGAGAATTATTGAGCAGGGTAGTCATGAGCAGTTATTGGCTGAAAATGGACGTTATGCCCATTTATTTTCCTTGCAAGCCGAAGGTTATAAGTAGTCATTTAAGTTTTATGTCTAATTCAACCAAGTCAACCAAGTCATAGGACTAACTCAACCATAGCCATGTAAACATAATGATCAAGAAGATTAAATTTGTATAAGTTTCTTCTGGATCGTGGTTTTCAATTTAAAAAAATATTTGAGAGGATGACGATGATAACTAAGCTTTGCGCTAACTTAAAACACAGAAATATTTTTGAAAGCGTTGCGAAGCGCCGCTTTCAAAAATATTTCTCTACTACTCAAAGCCTCAATAGGCGGTAGCTTAACAAATTTTTTTTCTTCAATCAGTCAAAAGCCATGTTAAATAATTATTTAGACATATCAAATAGAAATTCATATCAATACATCAATCAAACTAGACAAATTCAAATTGTGCGCGTCCAAATCACTTCTAATGAATGTATTGAACGCGCAATTTTTCCAGAAAACTATTTTGATTTTGACGCGCCATCTGATGCTCAATTGGAGATTTATAGCTATGCGATCGCCACATCAGTTTTAAGCGATCGGATTCCCTGTCAAAGGTTAATCGGAAAGTGATTTTACTAGCCTTATATTTTGCTGGCAAACGTTATGGAACTGGCTTTGGCTGTGAACTGGGTGCAGGACTGGGTGAAGAATTAGGAATGGGCGTGGCATTTCGAGCGTCTGGCGAAGATGACGGTGAGGGTGATACCGTTGGCTGTGGTTCTGGAAGCGTGGGAATTTTAGAGATAACTTCTTCAGGATGACTGGGTGCAATCCCCTCCGTGACGATAATATCCTCAATCACCGCCTTGACAATAGGAGCTGCCACGGTCGAGCCAAAAGCATCAGCACCAACAGGTTCATCAATTACCGCTAAAATCACATAACGTGGCTCCTTCGATGGGAAAATACTCACAAAACTGGTGATTTTGGCATTGGTATAACCGCCACCTGATGCCGAAGCTTTTTGTGCTGTACCTGTTTTACCGCCCATGCGATAACCCTCGATCCGCGCAGGTTTACCCGTGCCTTTTTCAACTACATTTGTCATCATCTCCACAACCCTTTGAGCGGTGGCGGGAGAAATGATTTGTCGCGGTGTCGGCAACTTCGGCTGAAAGAACTCTTCCCCCTCTTCGTTGACCAGTCCCTTGACAACATGGGGAGTAAGCAACTTACCGCCACTAGCCAAAATCCCATGCAGTTGGACAAGCTGAATGGCAGTTAAAGAGAAACCTTGACCAAAAGAAGCCGTAGCTGGCTCAATCACATATTCGTTGAATTGTTCTTGAGGCTTCAAAGCGCTGGCGGTTTCTGATGGCAAATCAATTCCTGAAATGTCCCCAACGCCAATCCGTTCTAACCAACCATAATAAACTGACGGTTTCATCCGTTGGACAATATGCACCATGCCCACATTGCTCGATCGCTCGAGGATCTGACTAATGCTAAGCAGTCCGACTGGACCCACTTGTTCGTAGTCAAAATTTGCTACGGGCCAGCCGCCGATGGTCAGCGCTCCTTCATCATTAAAGACCGTATCAGGTTGAATTACTCCTGCTTCGAGGGCGATCGCGACATTCAGAGGTTTAAAAGTGGAGCCTGGTTCATAGAGATCGGAAACAGCCCAATTTTTAAATAGTTTCACATCGGATTCGTAATAGCGATTGGGGTCGTAGGTTGGTTCAGTCACGAGGGTAAGCAGCCCACCATCCCTGACATCCATCACGATTACCGTGCCGCGTTTTGCCCCAAACTTAACCATCTGCTGCTTGAGAACTTGTCGAGCCGTGCGTTGAATGCGTGAATCAATTGTCAATTGTAAACTAGTGCGATCGCTGCGAATCATTCCCGCAGGAACACGATTGGGAATTAACTTTCCATTACCATCTTGGGCGACTTCAGGCGCTTGATCGGTGCGTTCTAACAACTTTTCTTGACTAAGTTCCAATCCTGCCTGACCGCGATGATCGACATTCACATATCCCAACAGTTCCGCTGCCATATCTTGCTGTGGATAAAGGCGATGACGCTGCTGCACTAGATCAAGTCCCGCTATACGCAAATTATAAATGCGATCGGCAGTCTCCTCCGACATCCAATATTCAACTTGGATAGAAGTTGTATCGCGGTTGATGACATTGAGGAGCTTGTCGGCAGGACGCTTGAGAATGGGTGCTAGTTTTGCCGCAATATCTTCGGGCTTTTCTTTATAGAGATAGGGATGGGCAAATAGGGTATAAACAGGGCGATCGAGCGCCAAAACTGCGCCCTTGCGATCGGTGATTGTGCGGCGGGGGATAAATGGACGCAAGGTAAACAGTTGCTGCCGTCGCGCCTTTTCCAGCAAGTCGGAGCCAGTGACAACTTGCAAATAGACTAGGCGTACAACTAGTCCCGTCATTGCCAGCGCCAAAATTATCCAGATCAAAACGGTACGGCGTTTGAATAAATTAATCGTGGCGAGATCTCTGGGAAGGAAAGATGGGGTCATGAAAGTTCTTGGCAAAGTTGGCGGAAGCGATCGCCGCGTTGCTCGAAATTAGCAAACTGGTCGAAGCTAGCACATGCAGGGGAGAATAGCACAGTTGGTAATGGCTGGCTAGGGTGATTATAAGCGCGACTATGGGCGATATTTGCGGCTTGCCTGACAGCCCGATCAAGGGTTTCCACAATTTCATAGTTTTTGAATCCTGCATCCTTGAGCATTTCCGCAAACAATGGTGCAGCCTCACCAATCAATAATACCGCGATCGCTCTCTGACGGATCTGCTCCAACCACGCACCCGCCTCTCCCTGCTTGGGTTGACCACCCGCAATCAATACTACAGGCGGCTTTACGGCTTTCAATCCCACCTCGGCAGCATCATAATTAGTCGCCTTACTGTCATTGATAAAAGCAATCCCTTCATAAAAACGAATATGCTCCAGACGATGGGGTACGCCTTGAAAGCTGGATATCGCATGGTCAATATGGGCTGATTCAATTCCCGCTAATTTGGCGGCGGCGACCGACATCAATAGATTTTGGCGGTTGTGTTCACCCAACAGCAGCCAATGGGAAATCGGAAAAACCTTTTCACCACAAAACTTTACCCAACCATGATCAATATAAGCACCATCAGCGATCGCTTCGACCACTTGTTCATTAATCCCTGTCCAAATCGCTTTTGGCCACATCGCCGCCCCAAAACTTGTCAAAGCGGGGTCATTACCATTAAGAACGATATGCGCTGAGCGATCAATTAAATTCGCTTTAACATTACGATAAGCATCAAGGGTGTAATGACGATTGAGATGATCGGGTGTAAAGGTTGTCCAGATGCCAATTTGAGGTTTGACAGTTGGTGCGGACTCGATTTGATAACTACTCAGTTCCGCAATAATCCAGTCGGGCTGAAGCTTTTGTTGTAATACTTGCAGGGCAATTTCACAAGCGGGAAAGCCAATATTGCCACAGGCAATCGCCTTCAGCCCCGCCGCCTGAAAAATCGCTGCTGTTAAAGCTGTAACCGTAGTTTTACCATTAGTTCCCGTAATTCCCACCCAAGGAATATGCTTGAGATAGCGCCAAGCCAATTCGATTTCGCCAATGGTATCAATCTTGAGCGATCGCGCTTGTTCTACTTCAGGGCGATCCCAAGGTACACCAGGGCTAACTGCGACTAAATCTACGCTCTGCCCGTCGTCAACCAACTTAGCAAAATTAGGAAATCCGCCTAATTCCACCGCAATACCTTCGGATTCTAAGGTAAGTTTACGCTGTTCTAGGCTAGGACTGTTATTGCTATCACTAATTGTCACCTGCCAGCCATCGGCTTTGAGCAATTTTGCAGCAGAAATCCCTGACTGTCCTAGTCCCAGTACATACGCTTGAGGCATTGCGATCGCTTTCTTGGTAAGTTTGTTAAAAAGTTAATTAACAAGAATACAGGAATTTGAGCCTTAAATTAACTATCACTCAATCTTCACAGGGTCAAACTGCTACACCAATTGGCTAAAGCAATCTAATACTTTGCCCTAATCTTGAGTAAGGTTCGTAAATGTGTTGATCCGCGTTCTATTGACTTGCACCATGTTCTTAGTACAAATGCCGAAAATGGATGGATTGACCGCCACAAAATTGATTAGATCCGATCCTCTCAATTCCCAAACTTGCATTGTCGCCATCACCGCCGATGTCATGCCCGAAGATCGCCAAGCTTGTTTTGATGCAGGTATGGATGATTACATCACCAAACCCGTTGCTTTGCCAGAAATTATTCAACTAGTTTCCAACTTAAAAATATAAAAAACACTTACCTTTAGGGCGTACGCTCAAGCCGCTCTAATCGTTGATCTGTACGAGCAATGTACTGACTCACGGTTTCAGTGAAACCTATGTAAGCAGTGGTTAGTTGCTGTTGACTAACAAATAGCGATCGCGCTGCTTCTCGTAAGTCTGCCGTCTCGTTATTGCCAGCCTGTATAGCATCTCGCAAGTGTGTCATCTCATTACTGCCAGCCTGTATAGCATCTCGCAAGTTTGCCGTCTCATTACTGCCAGCCTGTATAGCATCGCGCAAGTTTGCCGTCTCATTACTACCAGCTTGTATAGCATCGCGCAAGCTTGCCGCCTCATTACTGCCAGCCCGCATAGCATCGCGCAAGTCTGCTGTCTCATTGCTGCTAGCCTGAATAGCTCTTGCATTGGAATCAACGATAGATCGTGTTTCTCTTAGGTCAATTCTAGTTTCTTTAAGATCATTAGCAATTTCAGCCATTTGATTGCTAATCGCTTGGATAGCTTTAGCGTTAGATTCCACCAAGAGTTGTAGTTGTTCAAAGGTCATAGTAAGTTTTCTCTAACTGTTAACTTATTTTCTCATCATATTGCAAGCTGGGTATTGGCAATTGATCCAAAAATCATTGAATATAGTTTTAGATTTTTAGACTTTTCGTCATCACAATTATGACTAATCATGTAGATGTTTATACCCTAACTCAATGGCTGGCGGGTGATCATAGCAATTGGGAACAGGCGATCGCGAATCCACCATTTTTTGCCCATATTCGCGTCGGCATTCGTGCCTTGCCCCAGCCTGTTACCCCAGAAGGAGTCTGGCTATTTCTTGAGCAAGCCTATGACTTTGAGTTACATCACCCCTATCGCACCGCAATTTTAAATGTGGTTTATCAAAACGATCGCATCGAAATGATCAACTATCGGCTTAAAAATGCGGAGACTTTTTTTGGTGCTAGTCGCGATCGCGATCGGCTGATGTCCATTGATGCTGAAGCGATCGTGCGCGTTGATGGCTGCAATCAATGGGTAGAGCGTACCGATCCGCGCACCTTTAAAGGCGCTGTCGAACCAGGTAAAAAATGTTGTCTCAATCGTAAAGGTGTCGATACCTATCTCACCGTTGAGTTTGAAGTCACCGAAAACACATACAGCAGTCTCGATCGCGGCTATGACGTAGTTACCGATGAGCGGGTATGGGGATCGATCGCGGGTGCATTTGAATTTACAAAAAAAGTCAGTTTTGGCAATGAAATTTCGCCATGATCTATTCCTATAGGTATAATGGGTTCCTGACAAATTAGAATTTCCGATATTTAGATGTTAATTTAACAGCATTTAATCTGTGAAATTTTAATATTTAGCGGCTAACTTATGAAGATGTTAAACATCATCACAAAATCCCTATTTATATGGCAGTCCTAAATCATTTATGAGAAAAATAGGGCTTCGACTTCGCTCCGCCAACGATATACGCTGGCTGAGCGAAGTCGAAG
>JANMFC010000229.1:0-8737 GCA_031377675.1 Pseudanabaena sp. OTE_70b_metabat_355
CGAAGCGGGCGAATCCACTTATTTGGGTTTTATACTTATTTGTGCCTATTTACTTAGAGCGAATGCTATTTTAGATCCTAACTTGAGTATGAATATCCAAATATTCAATAAAATCTCATTCTTTACCTATTTTGCAACCAATATTTTAGGACTGAAATGATCTGGGCAGCGCGGAAAATACGAAGACGTTAATTGCAGAGAGGATGGGATGAGTACTGAAACGGATAAACAAAAATGTCTAGATTGCCTGACATGGGCGATCGCCAAGCTTCAAGGTCACGCCACTGAAGAACAGTTGATTAAAATTTCTGATTTAATCATTCAAACCATGACTGGTCCTTGGCGATCCTTTCATACCCCAAATCACATTTTTGAAGTTGGTGCGGGTGGCGATGCAGTCGAGGCGATCGCGGCTTTATTCCATGATTTGGTATATGTGCAAGTTGATCAGGGGATTAGTGTCAATATTAGCCGCTACATTTCTCCCTATGTCAAAGAAGAACAGGAACAACTAGTCATCCTTAATCCACCTGAACTAGAGGAAGACACCATTTTTAGGATGGTGTTGATGCTATTTGGATTTCATCATGGACAGGCTCTATTGCCTATGTCTGGACAAAATGAATTTCTCAGTGCGTTGATTGCGGGTAAAGCTCTAGAGAATATATTGCCTTTAACCAGTCTCACGGAAATAGCTGCTTGCATTGAAGCAACGATTCCCTTTCGTCCTCAGTTAGATTCTGGTTTGACTTCATCAGATTTACTATTTGGACGATTGGTAAATACCAATGACGAATTTAAGTTGGCATGGGATCATCAAGCGATCGCTGAAATCGTCAAACGATCTGTGCGGTTATCAAATCGTGATGTAGAGAATTTTGCCAGTACTAATTCTTCTCATTTCTTGAATAATACTTGGAACTTGATTCCCGAAACCAATCACGATCTTAAAAATATTAATTCCTATACAGTGCATGGTTATCGAATTTCGATGCAGAAGATGGAAGGGTTTATGAACTTCCTTTCACCTGAAATCGTATTTCGACGCTTTCGTAATGAACCAGATGAGAAAACCTATCAGCAATTACTAAAGCAAACTAGTCAGAATCTGGAAGTGTCGCGCTTATATCTTGGTACAAAGTTAACCTCGATCGCCATATTAGAAGCCCTATCTTTTCGGATTGGTGATGATATTCCTCTCTCGACGATGATGGGAGAATTGCCCAAAGAAGATCGTGTAGTAGTGGGGCTAGAACAGTTTTTACCCGAAATTTCGCACCCTTACAAACCTGCAACACCGATTGAGGCTGAAGTATTGGAATTATTGGACAAAGGACGCACGGTTGATTCTAGTTATGATGTCAAAAATTCACCCGTAGCAACTTTTATGGTGAAGTCGATCGGGTTTGCAGAAATGAAGAGGATGTTACAACTCTCGAAGGAATTTTTTAAAGGGAAGCTTACTCATGAGGAATTAATTGCTAACTGTGATCCTTGTGTGATTAATAGAATCAAATCTGCTGTGTTACAACTATTTGATTCGCGGAAGTCAACTCTGTCACAATAGTTTTTGATTATCCAACTAATTGCACAGTGGAACCTTCCTCACTCTTCGATACTTCGATTAATGTGTTAAAGGCTTCCTTCATTTGTGGCATGTGCGTAATCACCAGAATACACTCAAAATCTGGCGCGATCGCATTAATCGCACTGACAAGGCGATCGCAACCTAATTGATCTTGACTGCCAAAACCTTCATCGATAATCAGCGTCTGGAGAGTGCTGCCTTTGCGCTGAGCAAGCACACGCGAGAGGGCAAGACGCACCGCAAAATTAATCCGAAAAGCTTCACCGCCTGAATAGGTTTCGTAGGGTCTTGTGCCTTTAGTGTCAGCTATTTCAATGTCCAGAGTTTCGATGATGCGATCGCTTTTTTTGCCAGATTTCTGAGTGATGAATCGTACATTTAATTGGCGATCGCTGAGTTGAGATAGAATTTGATTAGCTTCTATTTCGATTTGCGGTAAGACATTTTCTAACATCAGCGCTTGAATGCCATTCTTGCCAAAGGCTTGATGGAGTTCGGTATGAATACGTTGACGATGACGGGCTTGTTCAATTTGAATATGGGTTTCTTGTTCGCGTTGGCGGCTTTGTTCTAGTTGTTGTTGAGATTGTTGGAGGCTACCAATTTGAGCAATGAGAGCATCCATTTGCGATCGCCAATTGTGGAGATTTTGGTTTAGAGATTTGATTTCACTGGCATGATCACCGCGTAAATTTTGACACTGAGTCTGTAATTGAGCAATTTGAGCCGTGCTGTTTTGTAATTCCTGTTGCAGAGAACTGATATTTTGTTGCAAATGTTGGACTTGCTCTTGCAGTTCGGGATATTCCTGTTCGGCGCGAGTGAGTTCTTGATAGCGCAATAATGACGGTGTGAGTTCTTGTTTTTGAGCGCGAAGTTGTTGATGGCGATCGGGATCGTAGGCTAGTTGGGTGAGAGCGCGATCGCATTGTTCGAGTTCGTGCTGTACTTCTAGATCGATTAGATTTTTGGTGAGTCGCTCTTGTAGTTGATTGATTTTAGTTTGCAGATCGGGGATTTTTTGCGAGAGATTATCTACTTGACGCTGAGCATTTTTTAGCTCTGATTGCTTGACCTCAGCCCAGCGCCAGCGCTCGACATCGCCACGGGCAAGAGCATGATTTTTTTCATCGTATGCAAATTTATGAATATTTTTATCGATTAATTCCATTTCCTCCCATGCTTCACGGCTATAGTTTTGAGTTTGCAGGCGATCGCTTAAATCTTTAATTTCTGCATCGATAATTACTAACCTTTGTTGGGCTTCAGCGATCGCTTTTAGCCGTTCTTGTAAAGTTCCCTTACGCTGAATCAAATCGTTAAGGGGTGCGAGTTCCTTCATTAAACTGCGATATTCTTCGCGCAATACTTGAATTTCGCAATTTGAAGCGGCTTGTTGTTCTTTGACTACCCAAATATCCGCTTGCAAATCGCGAGATTCCTGCTTGTGCTTTTTCTGAACTAACTGCCAATGATTGGGATCGAGAGGGCGATCGCATAAGGGACAGGGAGCATTGGGAACGGTCAACTGACGCATTTTTGCTTCTAATTTCTGAAATGCAGCTTCACTATCGGCTAAGCGAGTTTTTAAACGTTCCAAAAAATCACGACGCTCCAAACCTTTCTCGTGAACACGTTGTTGATAAACCTGTTTTTTTTGCAATGACACAATTTGCCGATCTAGCTCCTGAGCATGATTTAGCAATTGATCGTGCTTCTGGACTTGTAAATGTAATTGTTCTCTTTTAGCAACCAATTCATCCAATTTTGCCGAGAGTTTGGTTTGCTCTCGTTCTAAATAATGTTTGAGAACTTGATGGCGATGGATTAGGGGCGTAGATTGACCATGTAGACGATCAAATTCTTGCAAAACCGCCCTTGCTTTGTGTAATTCCGAGATCGCTGCTTCAATTTCCGTTGCGCGATTAAGAATTCCTTGCAGATCACTTTCCTGTTGTTTTAAAGCTTCTAATTGCGCCTGATAAGCTCGTAATTGAGCCTTCAATTCACTTTGCAAACTAGCGAGTTTATGGCTAAATTCCCCACGCCGATCGCTAAGTTGTTGATATTTTTGAAACTTACGCTCTAGTTCTGATTCCTGACTTGATAGCGATTGATAGCGATCGTAATCTTGAGAAATGCTTGAGCGCTCTCGCAGATAGCCTTCTAGCTGTTGTAATTGTTTGCTTTGATTAGCCAGTTGCCGCGAATTTTGTGAGAGATTACCCGTAAGTGAATTATGCTGCTGTTGTTGCCAAGTTAGTTGCTGCGAGACATTTTGATATTGTTTCTGCAAATCTTCCACTACTTGCAATTGGGCGCGATCGCGATTTTCCCATGCTTGCAAATCCGTTAACTGCGATCTCAAAATCTCCAACTGTGGCGCGATCGCTTCGCCTTCAATAATTTGCTCGCGTAAATGCAGCAATAAATTCTCTAAAACTGCCGATTCCGCCTTACTAGTTCGTGCAATATCCTTCGCCCGTTCCGATAATTCGTCATACTGCGACAGCGACAACATATCCGCCAGAATTTGCTTGCGATCGCTTGGACGTTTCAGCATAAATTCATCAGCTCGACCTTGACGTAAATATGCCGAATTCACAAAAGTCTCATAATCCATCTTCAGATGCGAAATGATCGTCTGCTGCGTGGCTCGTACTTTGCGCTCAGTCAGGGATTTAAATTTACCTTCACTCTGTACCTGAAATTCTAAAGATGTCGAACTATTACGCGATCGGGTTCTAATCACGCGATAGACTTCACCTCCCGCGATAAATGTAAAGTCTACTTGAGACTCTTTAGAACCGACATAGATCACGTCATCTTCGCTAGCAGCACGGCTTTCACCCCAAATCGCCCAACAAATCGCCTCTAACAATGAAGACTTTCCCGCCCCATTTGCACCACAAATACAAGCAACATGAAGCCCACTGAAATCCAAGGCTAATTGCTGATAGCTCAAGAAATTTTTTAATCTTAATTTCTGAGGGATCATTGTGTTGTCTTAGAACCTTTCATGTGCAATTATATTGGTTATTATCGGAAAAATGGGTTTAAAACCCCGTCCTTCTAGGACGGCTTTATATTAATTGTATTAATATGTCACATCTTATGCTAGAATATACTACATAAGATTAGATAAATCCATGTTAGTTCTCGAAGCAAAACTAAAAGGTAAGACAGAGCAGTACAGTCTCATTGATGAGGCAATTCGTACTGCTCTGTTTTGTCGTAATAAGGCTTTGAGGTACTGGATAGATAATCGTGACACTGGCCGATATGACCTCAATAAGTTCATGGCTGTACTTGCCAAAGATTTTGATTTTGCAAATAAATTGAACTCTCAAGCAAGACAGTCTAGTGCTGAAAGAGCATGGTCTGGTATTGCCAGATTTTTTGACAACTGCAAAAAGAAAGTATCAGGCAAGAAAGGATATCCAAAATTTAAGAAGCGTGGTCACTCAGTTGAATACAAACAAACAGGATGGAAGCTTTCTGAAGATCGGAAATACCTAACTTTGACCGATGGCTTCAAGATTGGCAAAGTCAAATTAGTCGGTAGTCGCGACCTTAACTTCTATCAGATTGAGCAAGTTAAACGAGTCAGGCTGGTAAAACGGGCTGATGGTTACTACGCTCAATTCTGTGTCGATGTTGACCGCCGCGAAGAGATGAAACCAACTCAAACTACGATTGGCTTAGATGTTGGTTTAAATCATTTCTATACTGATTCAAAGGGTGAAGTTGTAGAGAATCCTAGATTCCTTAGAAAATCAGAACGTCAGCTTAAAAAGTTGCAACGCAAAGTTTCTAAGCGTAAAAAAGGATCGGCTAATCGAAGAAAAGCAATTAAGCGATTAGCAAGAAAACACTTGCAAGTAAGTAGGCAGCGTAAAGACTTTGCGGTAAAAACTGCAAGGTGCGTAGTTCGGTCTAACGACCTGATTGCCTATGAAGATTTGCAAGTGCGGAATATGGTCAAGAACCATAAATTAGCTAAGTCAATATCTGACGCTAGCTGGTTTATGTTTCGGGATTGGATTGAGTATTTTGGGAAAGTATTTGGTAAGGTCACTGTCGCAGTGCCGCCTCACTATACAAGCCAAAACTGCTCAAACTGTGGAACAACAGTCAAGAAATCGCTGAGTGAGCGCACTCATCAATGCAGTCATTGCAGTACGGTTTTAGATCGTGACCACAATGCTGCGTTGAATATCTTGGCTATTGGATTAAATAGGGTAGGGCATACCCAAATTTCTACGCCTGTGGATGAGTTCGACCTCTGCCAACTAGATTTAGGTCTATCTGGTAAGTTGTCTCGCTGAATCAGGAATCCTCTCGCCTTCAGGCTGAGGAGTGTCAACTAATTATCATAATAATGTATTCTTAAACAAAAGTAGATCTATCTAACTTTTTACTTTTTCCTTTTTACTTCAAACCGAGGGAGTTATGGAAATATGGGAACAAATTAGTCGCCAACGAGTAAAGCACATCGTCGATAGCTATCAGTTAGATGGTGATGACGATGAAGATTTTTATGAATATTTAGAAGATTTACTCCAAGCCTACGCACCGCCACAGATTGAATTAGCGCTTGTGGAAATTTTGATTGCAGGTTGGCGAGAGTTTCCGCTCATTCGTGGTGTGGACTTTCTGAAGCGATCGCACGCACTTTTAAAATCATGGGAAACCAAAGCGATCGCGCCAACTCTCTCTCCTATGCATTTTCGATTGATTACAGGCTTAGACCCCACGCCAATCTTTGGTGATGCCGTCATGTCAAAAACAGATAGGGGTGCATTTGCGGTTACGTCATCGCTCATTTAAAGGGCGCAAATATCTTGTTGGGGCAAATTTTCAGAAGGCTGATATTAGAGAATGTGATTTTAGTAGTGCAGATTTAGAGGGTGCAGATTTAGAGGGGTGACCGTTTGCGATCGCTACAGTTTAAAATATTTTTTGTTTGTATAGTAATCGTCTAATGCAACTATGACCAATACAATAATTTCCAGATTAGCCATTGGCTTTGCGACCTTGGGAGCGCTATTCAGCACCGCTTTTGCGCGTCCAGAAGCAACTAATTCACCCGCATCAGTCGCCACGCCGATCACCAATCTTTCTGACTATGCCACCATAGCCAAAGCACCAGTATCGAGAGGACTCACGATTAACCAAGTCCATATCTTTCAAGGTGAAATTAATCGCAAGGGTTTGGCTGTTGGCTATCATCATCGTCCTAATGGTCAGGATCGTAATAACGCTAGATTAGTAAAAACGACAGGATTGCCAAATAATCAAGGTGTTTATGTCGGTCGTGTAGAAATTCGCAATCCTGCTAATGGTCAATGGGTCAGTAAACTTTCCAGTTCCAGCTTTTTTCCCGATCGCTTTTCCCAAGCTCAAGTTTTAAATGAAATCGAAGCCGCTTTTGCTTCCACCAACAAATCTCAAGAACGCTGGCAAGCGACATCCCCCAGTGGGCTGAGAATTGAAGGCTTTTACAGCAAGAAAACAAATACAATTACCACTGCTTATCCAATCTATCGCCGATGATTAAGATCAAATTCTATGAAGATGCCGAAGGCTACTTTAAAGCGGATACTGATGTTGAGTATCAATTATTAGGGCAGTATTTTGAATCCGAAATTCAGGGTGTTTCCGATCTTTGTGAAGATGTTTTAGATGAAATTAAGGAGGTTGAACTTGGCGATCGCTCTTTGATAGAAGGTGTTGGCAATGGCTATGGATTGAGGCTCACAGCCACTACCGCAACTATTTGGAGCGAATTTACAGAAATTGAATTAACCTTAGAAATTTCTTTGTCTGACTTTAAGCAAGCTCTGGAAGCTTGCCGAAAAGCTTGCCATTAGTTTCGCGATCGCTTCCATAGTCGATAACCAATAAACGAGACGATCGCAATCAACACACCGAAAACAACAATTTTACTGACGGGATCAATATAAACTTCAACCAGCTTATAATTTTTGCCTAGAAAATAACCTGCGTAGGTTAACAAAGTGACCCAGCCAATTGTGCCAATTGTGGAATATGCAAAAAATGGGAGCAGAGGCATTTTGCTGATTCCTGCGGGGATCGAAATCAAAGTCCGAATCCCAGGAACAAGACGACCAACTAAAACGGCGGTCGAACCATGCCTTTGAAACCAATCTACGGATTTGGCAATATCCTTATCAGAAATGCCAATCCATTTGCCATAGCGACTTGCCAATAACTCTAATCTTTGTTGTCCTAGCAACAGCCCTGCGTAATACCAAGGAATCGCTCCCAAAATTGTGCCAATCACCCCAGCCGCGATCGCAGGCATAATTTGGATTTGCGTGTTTGGGAAAGTCGCTGTATAACCCGCAAGCGGCATAATTAATTCTGAGGGAATTGGAGGGAAAAGATTCTCCAAAAACATTAGCAACCCAATTCCCAGATAGCCGAGGGAATTCATGGTATTTGTAATCCATTCCTGCATATTATTGACTAAGTTAAGATAAGGTAAAGATTGGTAACGTTTTATCGTACGGTAAAAATAGTAGCAAACTTGATTATCGCTAAGCTGAATAATGATTATCCTGTGGATCTAGTCAATCATGAAAAAGTCTCTTGTTAATCGCAGTTTACAAATTGCATCGGTCGTAGTAGTTTATTCGGCTATTTCTGTATGGTCATCGACATCCCATGTGGATATGGTTGCTAATGCTATTACCAGCTTAAATTCGTTACTAGTGATTTTGGCGATCGCGGTTGGTCTGCCCTATTTTTGTTTCAATGTTTTGGCTAAACTCTACACACCGCCAAAAGCACTAAATTTAGATCAAACATTAAGGCGTGGCTCAACCCAGAATGGGCAAGGTGATGGCGAAGCGATCGAGCAAGATTTAGAGGCTATGCAATATCGTGGCAGTCGCTACAATCCAGAAGATAGCCCGATCCCGAATAATGCTTCGAGTCAGCCGAGTGAGCAGCCTGTGATTAAATATCGAGGAGCTACTATCAGCAGTGATTTAGAGAAATCTTCCCAAAATCAAACCGAATCTTTTGCCTCCGAAAGAGAATCGCAAAAATCTGCTAAACCTAAGGAAAGAATTAAATATCGCGGCTCCTATGTTGATTAATCTGTTAGCAAGAGAGAGAGGC
>JANMFC010000234.1:0-3109 GCA_031377675.1 Pseudanabaena sp. OTE_70b_metabat_355
GCTTCGCGCCGCCTCTCTCTTGGGTTTTGTCTTTGTCCAAGCTTTTACAAATATGCTAAATTAATTTAAACCCGTCAACCTACGCTTTTTTAGATTTTACGCAGTAATCCTAAATGAAAACAAACCTCATGACATCAGTCGAACTTCTGGATTACTACCGCCAGATTAGTAAAAAGGAGTTCGTGGTTGTCGATTTAGAAACAACAGGGGGCAGGGGAAATAGCGATCGCATTATTGAGATTTCCGTTCTCAAAGCAACGCTCAAAGATGGAATCCAGCAAATATTGACCGACTTAATCAACCCACAGATCGTGATTCCTGAACAAATAGTTCGGTTCACAGGGATCTCGCAGGGCATGGTTGATCGCGCCGCCAGTAGCGATCGCATTTTGCCAAATTACTTGCCAATGCTGGAATCGGGAATTCTCACCGCTCACAATTTTCGTTTTGATTATTCTTTCTTACAAGCGGAATATCGGACACTGGGCATTAATTTTGAAGCACAAGCCCAACTTTGTACTGTAGAACTATCGCGGCTCTTACTGTCACATTTACCATCGCGATCGCTGCCAAAATTAGTAAAGCACTTTGGATTTGATGTTGGTAAGTCACATCGTGCGGAATCCGATGCGATCGCCTGCTGGTTGCTATTAGAGAAGTTGTTCTCGCAAATCCTCAACTCAACAGATGTTGAGATTCTTCATCTTTTCGGGCAACAATGGCTATCTGTAAAGGATATAAGCGTGATATTTCAGGTTTCGCCGACTAGAGTAGAATCTATTTTAGCGGATGCTGCAATAAAGTCCCGATTTTCCCGCCATCGCGAAATAAATCTGTATCAACGGAATGGAGTAGAGAGCTTAGCTGACCAACTTAAAATTGAGTCTCAAAAAGAGATAGCTGAACAGCTTCTCATACCTCTAAATCGAGAGCTTTTAGGCATTTCAAGGTAAAAGCAATTTGATTACCCATCTCCTGCGCTAGAATATGTAAAAAACTGATATGTCAAACAGTCTCAGCGATCGCCCTCAAGATATTGCGAAACCAAAAAAAAATAAAATCAAGCGTATTTCTAAACGAAAACGTTTTTTTAAATGGCTAGAATGGCGGTTTGCTACGCCAGAGTTTATTGGTGGGGTATTTACGGCGCTGACGATATTTTTCTTTATGGCGGCGACTAATACCCTCGCGGGTTGGTTGTATTTGATAAGTGGCGTGAGTTTTGCGCTGTTGATTGTAGGGGCGGTGATGCCGAAGCGATTACTGGCGGAGATGGTAGTAACGAGATCACTGATTGATCCTGTTAGCGTTGGTGACGATCTGTGGGTCGATTTGACAATTCAAAATACGGGGCGGACGGAAAAGCGGTTACTGGAAATTCGCGATATTATGCCAGAGGGGCTGTCAAACATTTTGCAGCAAGAAGTCGTAGTGGAATCGATCGCCACACTTCAGGAATATCGCTGGAACTATGAAGTGAAAACGACTAAACGCGGCGTGTTTGTATTCCGTTCCACCGAAATTGCGACCGCCAGTCCCTTAGGGCTATTTCGGAGTCGGCGAGCTTGTCCATCAGGGCAAAAAGCGATCGTTTATCCCACGGTATTACCATTAGAGCGCTGTCCATTGGTTGATCAATTGGGGCGCGATACGAGTCCGCGTCAATATAGCGATGAACATAATTACAATAATGCGACAGAAGGATTAACCAAAACCTTGCGTCCCTACCGATGGGGTGATCCTACGCGATTAATCCATTGGCGAACCAGTGCTAAGTTTGGTGAGTTACGAGTAAGGGAATTGGAAGTGACCATCGGTGGTCAGGAAGTAGCGATCGCTCTGGATACATCGACAGGATGGACTGAGGTATCCTTTGAGGAAGCGGTGGTGGCGGCGGCTTCACTCTATTTCTATGCTCAAAAATCGAAATTGAGTGTCAGATTGTGGACTGCGGAAACAGGGATTGTACATAGCGATCGCGCTGTTCTGGAAACTTTAGCAGCCGTAAATATTGCCGATCAAACCTTAAGCGAGAATCAACTACTCAAGGATCTGCCCGATCTGCCTGTGGTCTGGCTAACCCATCGTAACGATAGTCTTGCCTATCTACCAATGGGAAGTCGCTGGGTATTGTGGCAATCAATGGAATCGGTATTAGTTCCCAATCAGCGATCGCTAGGTTTGACCATTGAGAGCATTACCGATCCTAATGATGCTAATTATCGCGATTTGCGATCGCAACTTCAGGGAGATTTGTAGTGATGTTAGCAAGTCTTCCATTTGCGTGAGTTACATAAAATCTGAAGTTTAGTCAATTCGCGATCGCCATGTGTCCAGAAAATCATTAATTTCTTCTAACAACCATTCCTTCTCAATACGATTTAATCCTTCTCCAAATTTATGGGGATAGATACCTTCATTCAGAGCCAGACACATCACAGGTTTACTATTGACCTCATAGGAACTTTTGATCTCAACTCTTCGCAAGTTCTCAGTTTTACCCTGTACATGACGCTTCACGCCTAAAACATCCCAATCAATGCTAAAAGTGCGATCGCCAATTACCACCTTTGTCTTGCCAAATACCGCCGATAAACCAGCATAAGCCATGCCAATACCAATAATCCAAAATGGAATTGAGAACAGTATAAAAAATCCTGCTCTTGAGGCTAAAGATGTCCAAAAAAAAAGAAATCCGTTCCAGAAAATTGCAAAAAGCAGGGTACTCATACCTGCACTACGCCATCCCGTAGGCGGAATATCGATCTCTAACACTCCATAATTTTGCTTAAGTTCAATTTGACTCCCTAATGGCTTCGGTAGTCGTTTAGAACTTTGGCGATTGCTTTCAATCCCCCTAATGCGACTTTCAATCGATGACAATACTTCTGCTTGCAAAAAGTTTTGCAAGACTTTAAACGCGATTCTGGCACTACTAAAACCCACATTCTGCTCGTAATGGAAGGGGAAAAACAATTAAGAAACAGGCACAGGGAGGAGATAGTAGCTTTGGCAGGCAAGAGAAAAGAAATTTAAAATACGAAGACGAAGAGCCGACAAATTAACAATTTGAGTGACACCATGAATGGAGACTAAATGAACCGCCATA
>JANMFC010000236.1:0-1663 GCA_031377675.1 Pseudanabaena sp. OTE_70b_metabat_355
GCTTCGCGCCGCCACTCTCTCTTGGGTTTTATGAAACCGCGAAGCGTTGTATAATTATCATTAATTTTTAGGTAATATGAAATTAATGATAATGCGATCGCCTTCTTGTAAACCCAGTTCTTTGGCAAGCCCCGCCCTCACTTCCAACACATTATCCGCGACAACCCCATTTTCAGGATAAATCGGACAGGGATCGGTTTTACAGGTGGTGGCATTGCGAGCGATCGCCTTGACTTCGCCATCGAGCAGAAAAATAATATCGAGGGGTGAAGGGGTATTTTTCATCCAAAAGGCGACAGGGCGGGCGGGCGTAAAGGGAAATAACATCCCGCGATCGTCGGCTAATGGCGGACGAAACATTAAACCCTTTTCTTGCTGACTAGGGGTATTGGCAACCTCAAGTTGAAGTTCCCGCCCGCCAATAGTCGCAGTGGCAGTAATTGGCAAATATTGTCCCAATTCGGCGATTGGTTTTGGTTTGGTTTGAGGAGATGATAATACGGGCGGTGAAGTGGTAACGGGGATCGAGGGAGATTCGGATACCGCCGATGAACTGCAACCCATCACACAAAGACTGAGACTAATCGTACATAGCTTTACACAAGATCTTTGCAGGATTTGGATCGAACTATGGTCAGGTGTGTCACAATTTTTGAATATATTTTTAAATGTATTTCCAAATATATTTCTAACTGTATTTCTAAGTGTATCGTCAGTCATATTGCCAGTCATCCTATGTCTTCTCCTTTACATATTGCATTTATCTGGCATCAACATCAACCTCTCTACAAAAGCGCGATCGCGGGCAAGTATCATTTGCCTTGGGTGAGGTTGCATGGCGTAAAAGATTATTTAGATTTGGCGTTGTTGTTGTCAAGATACCCAAAACTGCATCAGACCATCAATCTCGTCCCATCTCTAATTTTGCAATTGCAAGATTATGTTGAGGGAAAAGCATTTGACCCATACTTGTCGCTGACCCTGACTCCTGTTGATAGCTTAACGCGATCGCAAAAGCATTTTATTGTCGAACATTTCTTTGATGCCAATCATCCCACCATGATTGAGCCGTATCACCGTTATGCTGATTTATTTGCTCAAAGACAAGCCTATGGGATTGAATGGTGCGTAAACAATTGGCTTGCGCCCGACTTTAGTGACCTATTGGCATGGCATAACCTCACTTGGATCGATCCCCTCTTTCGTGAAGCCGATCCTGAAATTGCCGAATGGTACGATCGCGGCAAAGAATTTACTCTCGCCGATCGCCAAAGAATTTACAGTAAACAACGCGAAATAATTTCTCGAATTTTGCCTCAACATCGGCAAATGCAAAGATCTGGGCAATTAGAAATTACGACTTCCCCCTACACCCATCCGATTCTGCCTCTATTAGCTGATACACAAGCAGGACGGATCGCCGTGCCGCAAATGTATTTGCCCAATACCAGATTTCGCCATGAGCCAGACATTACCCTGCATTTAGAAAAAGCCAAAGAAGTTTATCGTCAGCACTTTAGTAGCGATCCCAGAGGCTTATGGCCATCGGAACATTCGGTCAGCCCCGCCATTCTGCCCCATGTCTCTAAACAAGGTTTTTCGTGGCTATGCTCGGATGAGGGGGTATTAGGCTGGAGCCTAGGACATTATTTCCGCCGCGATG
>JANMFC010000237.1:0-2173 GCA_031377675.1 Pseudanabaena sp. OTE_70b_metabat_355
GCTTCGCGCCGCACCGCTATTTCTTGAGTGGAAAATGATTATCATCGGTATAATTAAGATATGGCGATTAAAGTTTTACATCTCTCTGATATTCATCTGGGTAGCACCACGCATGGAAAAGTAAACCCTGAGACGGGCTTAAATACTCGCTTGGAAGACTTTGTAGCTGCCCTAGCGATTTGTATCGATCGCGCTATTAATGAGCCAGCCGATATCGTTCTCTTTGGTGGTGATGCTTTTCCTGATGCGACACCACCGCCCCTTGTGCAGCAAGCTTTTGCTAAGCAATTTCGTCGTCTTGCGGATGCAGGTATTCCGACCGTGCTATTGGTGGGAAATCATGATCAACACTCGCAGGGTATTGGTGGCGCAAGTCTGGCGATATATCGCAGTCTGGCTGTGCCGAACTTCACTGTGGGCGATACGATCGCCACATATCGGATCGCGACAGGGGCGGGGGATATCCAAATTATTACTTTGCCTTGGATTACGCGATCAACTTTGCTGACAAAATCTGAGACAGAAGGCTTCTCCATGACTGAAGTTAGCCAATTTCTAATTGATCGTCTCCAAGTGGTAATCGAAGGTGAAATTCGACAACTCGATCCGCAATTACCAACGATTTTATTGGCTCATGTGATGGTAGACACGGCGACCTATGGCGCAGAAAGATTTCTAGCCGCAGGGAAAGGTTTTACAATTCCACTGTCAATGCTGACCCGTGAAGCCTTTGATTATGTGGCGTTGGGACATGTGCATCGACATCAGATTTTAGCGACAGAACCACTGGTAGTTTATCCCGGAAGTATTGAGCGCGTGGATTTTGGGGAAGAGAATGAGGCGAAGGGATATTGTTGGCTGGAAGTAGAGAAAGGGAAGGTGAAGTTTGAGTTTTGTGCGATTCCTACGCGACCTTTTCGGACGATTGAAGTGGATGTGACCCAATCTGAAGATCCCCAAGGGAAGTTGTTAAAGGCGATTCATAAGGGCAAGATTGAGCAAGCGATCGCCCGATTAATCTACAAAATTAAAGCTGAACAATTAACCCAAATTGATGATCGCGTCCTCCATGAGGCGATGGCGATCGCCCATAACTATGCACTTATTCCTGAATTAGTCAGTCAAAATCCGCGTATTCGACTACCCGATCTCAGTACTGCCGAGGCTCTCGATCCGATGACAGCGCTGAAAACCTATCTCAGTACTCGCGATGATCTCAAAAATCTAGAGCCTGAAATGTTGAATGCGGCTCAAGAACTACTCAGTGAGATTGGTTTGGGTATCGATGAGCTTGATCCAGTTACAAATTTACCGCCGTCCACTCAAAAGCCGACCAGTCAATTGGTGATAAGTTTCAGCTAATTCGGTTTGCAATATCTCGATAGAAGTCTGACGTAATACCGCAGCACGATTGTAAATTTGTTCAATTGTAATATCGCAACGATCATCGGTTTCTAGAAGAAATCTGCCATCGGGGGCGATCGCGATCGACTGAGTGGTGGGAGAGCGATCGCTTAAAATTGCCGAACCAAAGGAGAAGTAGAAATTATGTTGGAGTAGTTGTTGAAATACTTCAGATTTTTTATTAAATCCATGCATAATCCAAGGTATCGAAGATTTAGTGTTTTTCTTGATGGCAATGATTTCGGCAAAGGCTCTTACACAATGAATTACAAGTGGTTTCTGTAATGTCTCGGCAAGTTCTATATGCTTCTGAAAAATAGAAATTTGCAATTCCATTGGTAAAGCAATATTGCGATCTAATCCACATTCGCCGATCGCGATTACTTGAGATGATTTCGCTAAAGCTACAAGATTTGACCATGCACTTCCCCATGATTCCATTTCCACAAACCAAGGATGCAAACCGAGACTACAAATTTTCGGCAAAGCATCAAGGTTTAACTTTGGCGTAACATGAAAAGTCTGTAAATTAATCAGATTAGGACCTTGGCGATCGCTATGGGTATGAAAATCAATAAATTTTGAATTAGTAATAACTACCTCGGACTTACTGAATAAAGCTACAAACCGAATCTATGTCCCTCAGATTTCTAACAATAGTGGTTGTGAAGATTGGCTCCAACAATCACCCTCTGCGTTTCCGCCAAAATGCATGGGTTTTGAGTTTCTAAAGACCGTAGCCTCTACCGATGTTAAATCTTAGTGCATC
>JANMFC010000278.1:0-4768 GCA_031377675.1 Pseudanabaena sp. OTE_70b_metabat_355
GATAATGAACGATTAGAGTTTCTCGGTGATGCAATTTTAAATTTTTTGAGTGGTTCCTATCTTTACCGCCAACATCCAGATTTGGGAGAAGATGAGCTTACCCGCCGCCGCGCCGCTTTGGTTGATGAAAAACAACTTGCCAATTTTGCGATCGCCCTTGGACTGGATGACAAGATTTTATTGGGGAAAGGGGCGCAGCGTGATGGGGGAAATAAAAGTGATAATCTCTTAAGCTGTGTATTTGAAGCAATGATTGGCGCTTTGTATCTGGATCGGAATTGTAATGTGGAATCGATCCGCCCTGCGGTAGAGGCTTTATTTGATTCTGTGCCACCAGAATTGGTAAGTAGCCGAGCCGATCTTCCCCCACAAAATCGGTTGATCGAATGGGTACACGCTCATATTGGTCACACTTCGCCGCAATATATCACTGAGAGAGTTGCGGGAACTGATCATCTGCCCGAATTTGCATCTAAAGTGTATGTTGGCGATCGCTTATATGGTGAGAGTCGGCGAAATTTTTCTAGTAAAAAGGAAGCTGAACGTGCGGCCGCCACTGATGCATTAGCCCAAATCGAAAGAATGTTATAAGTCTAGTTAAAATTTTATGTCAGAAGATTGGTTAGTGATTGGCAAAATTGTCGCCCCGCAAGGACTAAAAGGCGAGATGAGAATATTGTCCTACTCGGATTTTCCCGAACGATTTGAGAATGCGGGAAAACGTTGGATTGCGGCTACGGAAAAAGATGAACCGCAGGTCGTGACCATGCTATCAGGGCGCGAAATTGCGGGTAAAAAAAATCTATTTGTAATTCGTCTAGAAGGTGTGAATGACTGCGATCGCGCTGAAGCTCTGCGTAATTATGTAATGATGATCCCCACCAGCGATCGCCCCACATTGGGACATAACGAGTATATGATTGCGGATTTAGTCGGCTGTATTGTCTACCATCAGCCCACAGGTAAGCTTTTGGGTGAGGTAATTGGCATTCTTTCCGCAGGGAATGATTTACTGGAAGTGCGTAATTCAGAAAATGATGAAATAGAGTTAATTCCTTTTGTCGAAGCGATCGCGCCTTTTGTGGATATAGCTCAAAAGCGGATTGAGGTCACACCACCCAAGGGATTGATTGATCAATGGTTGTAGAAAAGGATGATTAATTAAATAACTAGCTTGAGTTGAAGTTAAGCGTTCAATTCAAGCTAGTTATTTAGCTTCCATTTAACCGCAGTTAAAGAAGTTAGTATCGAACTCGATCAACTACTCACTGGAGTAGCCCAACTAGACACACCTGATTTATCAGTCTATTTTTAGGGCTTGAGTAGCGATCGCTCCATTAACACAACTAAAAATCTCGTCTAGTTCAGCGATCGCTTCTAGCTCAAGATTTTCTGTGGCGGTAAGAGCATCTGCTTTTTTCTTGTCGAGTAGGGTTTGGAGGCGATCGCCTAGTTAATCGGTAAATTTATAGAGATTGAGATAATTGATTCGCTAGATTCGCAAACTAAGCTAAACGCGATATAGTTGATTTTAATAAAAGTATCGCGCACAAAGAGCTTGCTAATTAATTGTTATGAGTAAATTTGAAAGCATATCTATCAAAGGTTTTCGTCGTCTTCAACATATTGATCTGGAAATGCGAGATCTCGTTGTTATGATTGGTGCAAACGGCTCAGGCAAAACATCACTTTTAGATGCAATGTCAGTTTTATCCGCTTCAGCTATCGGGAAATTACATGATGGATTACAAAGCAAAGGAGGTTTAAACGAAATTCTAACTAGAGGGAGAGCGCAGGAATTAGAAATAGAACTCTCTATTCAATCAACAAGCCAAAAACCATTAAAATATAATTTAGCAATATCTCCTAAAGGATTATCTTATGAAATTAGGGAAGAGACATTAACACAACAAAGAGATGCTAGGAGACCAGATCCATTCAAATATATTGACTCTCATGGTTTAAGAATTAGATATTTTCAAGATGGTAGCGGACTATTGGAACCCAACTGGGAACACAATTATCTTGAAACATCACTTTCTCAGGTTCCTAAAATGTATCAAGAACCCGAATATCTGAGAAAAAGTCTTGCTTCATGTACTTATTATGGAGCGCTTGATGTTTCAGGGACAAGTCCAATCCGTTTACCTCAAGCAATGCGACCAGCGAAGTTACCAGGCGTAAGGGGTGAGGATTTGGTTTCTTGCCTTTATGATTTGCGTGAAAGCGATCGCGATCGCTTTGAAATGGTTGAGAACATTATTTCTGCTGCATTTCCAGATTTTGAGCGTTTGAATTTCCCTCCAGTTGCTGCGGGAACTATTTCAATGACTTGGAAAGATAGAAATTTTTCACAGCCCATATATGTACATGAGCTATCAGAAGGAACGCTGCGATTCCTTTGGTTAGTAGCACTATTACAGAGTCAAAATTTATCAACAATTACACTCTTAGATGAACCTGAAGTTAGTTTACATCCAGAACTTTTAAGGCATTTAGTTTACTTGATGCGAGAAGCTTCAAGGCATACGCAGTTAATCGTGGCAACTCACTCAGATCGACTTATTCGATTCCTAGAGCCTCATGAAGTTCTGGTTTGTGATCTTGAAGATGGCGAGGCAAAAATGACATGGGCTGATACTCTCGATCTGGATAGATGGTTGAAAGACTATAGCCTCGATCAACTTTGGTCCATGAATGTAATTGGTGGTCGTCCATGAAAATTGCAATTTTGGTGGAAGGGGCTACCGAATCAGCTTTTAGAGAGAAGTTGCGTGAGTTTTTACAAAAATATTTAGCCCAAAATATGCCGAGATTAAAATTCATCCCGCAGGATGGGAGAATTCCAAAGGAAGATAAGTTAAAGCGGATTGTGGAAAATTTATTGAGTGGAAAAGATGCCTATGACGCGGTGATTGCTCTGACGGACGTATATACAGGCACAAGAGATTTTGCAAATGCTGCTGATGCTAAAGCAAAAATGACTGCATGGGCTGGCAATAATCCGAAGTTCTATCCACATACTGCTTGTCACGATTTTGAGGCATGGTTACTTCCTTATTGGGGTACAATCCAAAAGATCGCTAAACATAACCGTTCTGTCCCCAGTGGCGCACCAGAGAAGGTAAATCACAATAAACCGCCTTCTTATTGGATTAAGGAGATTTTTAAATTAGGCGATTGCAAAAGGGACTACAGCAAGATTATTGATGGCAAAGCTATTCTCAAAAATCAAGATCTGATGATTGCGATTCAAGCTTGTCCAGAGCTAAAGGCTTTTGTAAATCGAATTATTTCTTTGTGTGATGGGGAGGCGATTATCTAAATGTAAATTTTGGGCGATCTTGAAGAGGGCGAGGCAAAAATGAGATGGGCTGATAATCTCGATTTAAATTTTGTATTGACAATTTCCTCTCATTTTGAGAGAATAACCTCGTAACGACAAAAAGACAAAATAAAAAATTATGAGTACTAAGTATACAAACAATAAAACAATAAAACAATGCGAATTTATTCTAAGAAAATCCTTGATGAGTTTGCGAAAGCTCATGCTGATGTAGCTACTGCCTTAAATAGTTGGCATCAAGTCGCAAAATCTGCATCATGGAAAAACATCCAAGATGTCAAAAGATCTTACTCATCTGCTGATGCGGCGGGACGTTTTACTATTTTCAATATCAAAGGTAATAAATATCCCCTAATCGTCAGTATTGATTACGAAAGACAAGTTATCTATATCAAATATGTCCTAACTCACTCTGAGTATGACTCAGATAGGTGGAAAAATGACCCTTACTATTAATCGCAAAGCCTATGGGAATTTATTAGCAGAGATTCAGCCTCAAGTAATTACAAATGATGTTGAGAATGAAATTGCTCTACGAAATATCGAAAGGCTACTAGCAATTCCCCAACCTACAGCCGAAGAAGAAAGAATTTTGCAATTGCTTCTTACTTTGGTTGAGAAATATGAAGATGAGCATTATCCAATGAATGATGCTTCACCCTTGGATATTCTCTTGCATTTAATGGAATCTAATAATTTAAAGCAAGCCGATTTAGTTAATGTGATTGGCTCAAGTGGTGTTGTTTCGGAGGTAGTCAACGGTAAAAGGCAAATCAGTAAAAATCAAGCACAGACACTTGGAAAATTTTTTAATATTGATCCTAAATTGTTTTTATAGAAACGCGGGGCTAACTGCATCGAACATTTGCGATCGCCCCATTAACATAGATAAAAATCTCGTCCAGTTCAGCGATCGCTTCTAGCTCAAGATTTTCTGTAGTCGTAAGTGTATCTGCTTTTTTCTTGTCGAGTAGGGTTTGGAGGCGATCGCCAAGTTCATCGGTAAATTTAAAGAGCGTGAGATGGTTGATTTGCTGGATTCGCATTCCTTTTGGGAGAAGGGATGATGGTTTTAGCAATGTACTCATAGTATTTTTTCGGGTTTGATATTTAGATTTTAACTTTTCTTTTTTTCGTAATGTGGCGGTGTTTACATCTGCTTTTTTTCTTGTCCAGTATAGTTTGAACGAGATCGCCTAGTTCATCGGTAAATTTAAAGAGCGTGAGATTGTTGGTTTGCTGTATTCGCATTCCTTTTGGGAGAAAGGATGATGGTTTTAGCGGGTGCGACCTCAATATAATACAGTTATTAGGCAGCAACAGGAAACCCATACTGATTGAGCTTGTTCCAAAATTGTTCCCAACGAGTTGAAGTTAAAACTAAAGCTCTTAAACTTAAAATTATGCTCGCCCCCTTTTCCT
>JANMFC010000296.1:0-11455 GCA_031377675.1 Pseudanabaena sp. OTE_70b_metabat_355
GTCTTTGTCCTAACATTGATGGCTATAGCTATATCTCAAAGTACAGCAGTTGCGGTTATCCATACCCAAAGCGAGAAGAATAATCCTAAATAAGAATGTTACGATCGCTACAAGCAAAAGCAAACCGATAAATGCCAGATAGATACCAGTCCATAAACACCAGCCCATCAGCATCGGCTAAAAGGCGACAATAACATAGGGATAAAAACTCATGAAATTTTATACATTCGGCAATAATTTACCTAATGGTTCTGGGAATGGCTGGTCGGGGCTACGTTTTTGGCTTACGGCTCTATTAATCTTTTGGACATTGAGTAGCATTGGTTTAGGTTGGCTGGTCAACTCTTTCTTTATTCTGATCGGTCTAGTTACCTTTGTCCCTGTCATTGCTTTTTTCGGGTTGCAATGGTGGGTAAAACGGAGTATTGTCTCGGCGGAATGTCCCGTATGCACTTCAACATTTACGGCTACGCGATCGAGTCAATTTCAATGTCCTAGCTGTGGCGAACCTTTACAAGAACAGCAAAATAAATTTGTACGGCTGACCCCACCAGGCACAATCGATGTTGATGTTCAAGTTGTTGATTAATCACAGCGCTTTGCGCTGTCGTCAAACCCAAATAAGTTAATTCGCTCGCAAAGCGAGCGAATCAACTTATTTGGGTTTTATATTTAATTGAACCTACTCACTTATTGTATAAAATACTGGTAGCTTCACCTCATTATTTATACTTAGCGTTTAGCATAGGATGTCACCATGCCATTGATTGCAACCGATAAAATTGTCAAAGACCTAGAAAAAGCAGGTGCTTTAGCAATGCGCGTTCCCCCTGAAGGTGGGTATGAAGGTCGCCACCAACTGCGACTTAAGAATGCGGGTTATGAGATTCTTTTCATTACAGCGCGAGGTTTGGGTGATGTGAATAGCTATCTCACGGGTGTGCATGGTGTGCGTCCCTCTCACCTTGGCAAAACTGAGATTCGCACATATTTCATCCCTCCCGCTATTCAGTTTCGTCTCAACGCTTTGCCACCTAAGTCTAAAGGTTTAGTCGTATGGCTAATTGAGGGCAAATATTTATCCCAAGAAGAATTAGACACTCTCAGTCAAATTCCCGATCGCGATCCCCGCGTCAAAATTGTGATCGAAGTCGGTAGCGATCGCGTTGTCACATGGCAACCACTCAAGCAAACTGTTGCTGCTTAATAAAAAGGGCGCTTTGCGCCCTCTTTAAACATTAATTGGCTTATTAAATAGCTAAAGAATAACCAATAGGAAGTAAAACGATGCTTGAAAGATGGACTGATGAACGGTTAGACCGATTCGCCGATAAGATGGATCAGCAAGGTGAACAAATTGGCAGACTCATAGAGGCTCTGTATCTTGAATTACCCAATGTCAAAGCCGAGATAAACAGTGTTAGGGAAGAAGCAAGAGAACAACGCGAGACGCTCCATGCTGAATTGGTAGAAATCAAGGAGGTGATAAAACAACAAGCGATCGCCGCACAAATTCAAGCCGAGACAGCTAAAGCCCAAGCCGAAAATATTCGATTGATGATTGAAATGGTTAATCGGAAACAGGCATAGTTGGCATAATATATAACATTCCAAAAATATGTGGCTGAATTTAATCAGTAATGCTATGCTAATAATTCTGCTAAAATATTGAACCGAATCACGCAGAAAATTAGAGCTATAAACCCATGATGAAGTTGAGATTAAAGCGATTTGGCAAAAAGTTTGAAGCCAGCTATCGCATCGTTGCCGTAAACAGCACTAGCCGCCGCGATGGTCGTCCCCTCGCTGAGCTTGGTTTCTATAACCCACGCACCAAAGAAACCCAGCTTGATGTTCCTGCGATCGTACTTCGCATTAAGCAAGGCGCACAGCCCACTGACACAGTACGTCGCATCCTCGAAAAAGCAAAGGTATTCGATCTCGTTGCTGCTTAAAGCTGACTAAACCAAGATCTAGGTTTGATCACAACGCCTAACTAAAATGCCAGACTAAAATGCCTGATTACAAAGCCTTAATTTGTTTTTTGCTAAAGCCATTATTGGCGCATCCAGAAGTGCTGCGGGTGGATTTTGAGTCAAATAGCAAAGGCGATCGCCTCTGGATCAGAGTTGCATTCGATCCAGAAGATCGGGGGCGAATTTTTGGTAAAGGTGGACGGACAATTCACGCGGTGCGGACAATTGTGATGGCAGCAGCCGAAGAAGCGGGGCATTGGGCAAGACTTGAGGTTTTCGATCCTAGCCCCAACATGGGTTCTGACGATCGCCATGAACGTGATTCGGAGTATCCAGAACAAGAACGTCAACAAGTTGAAGTTGAGCGTCCTCGGATCAATATTGAAAAACCGAAGCTTCGGGAAATTAATAACTAAACTAAAAGGGGTGCGTTGCACCCCTTTTAGTTTTAATAAGTAATTGAGATAAATTATATGAAAGTTGGCGCGGAGATTCTTTGTATTGGTACAGAGCTATTGCTAGGCGAAATTCTGAATAGTAATGCTCAGTATTTGGCGCAGCAATTAGCATTATTAGGTGTCCCCCATTTTTATCAAACTGTAGTTGGCGATAATCCCGATCGCATTCACGAAGCCCTAGAAATTGCCGCTAGTCGTTCTAATTTAATTATCACCACTGGAGGGCTGGGACCAACGCCTGACGATCTCACGACAGAGGCGATCGCAGATTTTTTTCATACACCTTTAGAAGAACGTCCTGAAATTTGGGAGCGCATCCAACAAATGGCGGCGGAGACGGGAAAAAACCTCACCGCCAATAATCGTAAACAAGCCTTATTACCCAAGAGTGCAGAAATTCTACATAACCCTGTCGGCACGGCTCCAGGCATGATCTGGGAACCACAGCCGAATTTGTTGATTCTCACCTTTCCAGGTGTGCCGAGTGAGCTTTATCCGATGTGGCAGCAAACCGCTTCACCTTTGCTGCAAGCGAGAAATTATGGTCAAGGTACTTTTCACTCTAAGGTTTTATTGTATTGGGGCATAGCTGAGTCGTCTCTAGCCACTAAAGTCAACCATTTATTTGATCTCAAAAATCCTACGGTTGCACCTTACGCTAATTATGGACAGGCGAGATTAAGAATTACCGCACGGGCAGATACTCCAGAAGAGGCGATCGCTTTAATTGCCCCAGTTGAAGCCGAAATCCGCGAACTCACAGGCGAGTTTTGCTACGGTACTGATGACGAAACCCTCGCATCTGTCGCGGGGAAACATTTGTTAACAAGTGGTCAAACCTTGGCAGTTGCCGAATCATGCACAGGCGGTGGAATGGGTGAAGCCATCACCGAAGTATCAGGCAGTTCTAGCTATTTTCTGGGTGGTGTGATTAGTTATAGCAATGATGTCAAAATCAATTTATTAGATGTCGATCGCCAAGTTTTGGAGCAGAACGGCGCGGTGAGTGCGATCGTTGCTGAACAAATGGCGATCGGGGTCAAAGCCAAACTCAAATCCGACTGGGGCATCAGCATCACGGGGATCGCGGGTCCAACTGGCGGCACGGAATCGAAACCTGTGGGCTTAGTTTATGTGGGGATCGCTTTTCCTGACGGCAAAGTTGAGGCGATCGAGTTGCGATTTAGTCCCTCTAGAGGTAGAAATTGGGTCAGAATGCTAACTATAAGCTCTTCTTTAGATTTATTTATAAAAAGGTTTGTTATGATGAGTACATAAGCCTAAAAGATGATTAAGGGAGTCAAGCATAGTGAAAACGATCAAGAAAGTATTGAGAGAAATTGGCGAAATTTTGAATCGTGTGTTGGAATCTCTTTTGGGACAAAGTCAGCCTCAGCCTGAATTAATCCCCATACCTGTTAGAAGTAATTCTCGTCGATCCAATCGTTACTAGAATTGAGAAAAAGGCTTGAACAAAACCCGCAAAGCGGGTTTTATGTTTTGTATGGGCATAAGTAGCTAGAGGATTGATTTAATCAATGCGATCGCCTGTTCTTTGGAATGAATCTTACCTTCCACTTGAGCAATTTTGACGCTTTCTAGCAGTTCCCCAAATTTAGGGCTAGGGGGGATTCCCAAATCTTTTCGCAGATCATCGCCTGTAATCAGCGCCACAGGATAAGCGATCGCATCATCAGGATTGAGCCAACGCTCTAACCAAGGCGTAATTTTATTAAAATCATAATTACTAGCCACAGCCAAAGCCGCGATCGCAGGGAAAAATTCCAAGGTTGGCTGAAATAATTTATATTGTTCCGTGAAAGACGCATCATCTAGTAGATTGATAAACTGCGGTAGATAACGCAAAGTTCCCAGCAACCAGCGCTGTTCGGTACGGCTTAAGCCTAATGAATCGAGAGCATGGGCGCTATTGGTTAGGGCGGCTAATTTCACGATTATCAATGCATAGCGATCGCCTGATAATTCTCTATCAAAAAATGATTGTAAGCTAGGAAATTTTGCCACTAGCTGCAAGACTGCATCTTCTATCTTGGCGAATCTCTCCAAATTCAAAGATTGCGGTGGCAACCAATGGTCAAGAATGTGATCAGCGATCGCATCCAGCATTCTGTGACTGCCATTAGCCATCGACAATAAGTAGCCTAATTCTGTGCGGACTCGTTCGGCTGCTACTGATTTTAAGCATGGTGCAAGCTTAATTAAAACCTGTCGAGTCAAACTTTCAATCTCAAATCCCAACTGTGCGGACTGACGATATCCGCGTAAAATTCGCAAAGGATCATCGGCAAGATTTTCAGGGGCAACCATCCGAATCCTTTTCGCTTTTAAATCCTCGATTCCATCAAAAGGATCGATCAAATACTGCCCCGCCAACGGCAAGAGAATATTTTGCTCTAGGTGATGACATTCCAAAGCGATCGCATTCATACAAAAATCACGCCGCCCCAAATCTTCTTGTAAACTATCACCCATTTGTTGTGCAAAATCTGCCGTACCGTCCTTAAAAACCACCCGCGCAATCTGACGCTCGGCATCAAGTACCACAAAGCCAGCCTTGTACTTACGAGCGATCGCCTGAGCGGTTTCTACAGCTTTTTCGGGTAAAACAAAATCTAAATCAAGATATTTACCTTGGCGATTCAAAAGGCGATCGCGCACCCATCCACCCACCAAATAAGCAGGTGTTGGTAAGTCATTAAAGTCAAAGGGAAATTTCTGCAAAATCTATTTATAGCTCGATTATATTTCGGGTTGATAATTAAACTATGCTAAAGATTCAACTAGCCTAATTCAGTACCATATTCCGCGCAGTGCAAGAGCTTATCTAAAACTTGCCTGTATCGCTGCTCTGGAGCGGTACAGGCAAGTTTTATGCCACACAAAACTTCTTTAATATTAACAGCGATCACCTCTCCCATGACTACCTCACAAGGAATTGAGGGAAATGAAACCGCGATCGCTTTAAATGATGTTAAAAAAATGCTTGGCTTATGAAATTTTAGCTAAATCGCTATTTGAATCATTGCAGTAAAGGCAATATCGTCTTACAAAAATACACACTACCCACCAGTTAATTTCAACAACGCATCTTTAAAGCCATCATCTTCTAGTTCTACGATTTCATACAGAGGTTCAGAAGGGAAGAAATTACCGAGTGCTTTTTGCAAGGTGGGATCTACGGTCATCTCTGGCATAAATTGCTTGCCGATCGCTACTCTCAGCATTTCGCTGTTGTGATAGAAGTATTCTTGCAGTAGGGGAATAATGCGGTGATACCAAGTAAATCGGAGGTCTTCGGGTGTGTCAACATTCATGAAGTAGCTATGTCCGATTTGGTAATCGCGTCCGATGAGGAGGGTAATGCGTTTGTTGAGTTGGATGAGCAGTTGATCTAGTTTGATGCCTTCAATAATTTTTTCTTTGAGTAGTTCGGGGTCGGGTTTGAGTTCGATAAAGGTGAATCGGCGGCGGAGGGCGATGTCTAACAGGGCGATCGAGCGATCGCTTGTATTCATTGTTCCTAATATATAGAGATTTTTCGGTACACCAAATTCTTCTTGGGAGTAAGGCAAGGTAACTTTTAATTCGTTAGGTTCTCCAATCCTTTTGTCATCTTCAATCAGCGTAATCAATTCACCAAAAACTTTAGATATATTGGCGCGATTGATTTCATCAATTACAAGCAAATATTTATGGGAACGATCTCCTTTTGCTTTTTCACAGATTTTTTTGAAAACTCCATCAACAACTGGGTAAGTAACTGTTAAAGAGTCATTAGTTTCTGGTTTAATACCTTCGATAAAATCTTCATAGCTGAATGATTGATGAAAAGTGACTGATTTCAAAAATTCACCATTTCCATTAGGTTGCCCTTTTAACGGAATATCAATTTTGTTTCCAGCTTCTGTTAATAAACGGATCATTTCATTTACTTCATCTGGGCGTAAATGAAAAAAAGTTTCCTTCGCTCCGTTAACTATTGGCTCAGAATCTTTTAGAACTAAGATATCCAAAAGAGTTGACCAATCAATAGGGTTGTCAAATAAAGTTACAAGTTCAATAATAATTCCTTTGTTTTTACCTCTCTCGATTTCCATCAAAATCTTTTTGATTTCAGATTCAGTCTGTCGCAATTGTTGACCTGCTTCATGCTGCTTTTTAGCAAAAAGATGTTCTTTGCTATCAACTGTGCCAACATATCTAAATTTCTTACCATCTAGCCACTCATGGGGTTTAGATGCTTTCCATAAAACTTGCTTAAAATCCCTATTTGAGACTTTTCCTTCATTCAACCAAACACCTTTTGGGGAAGTTTCTTCCTTTTCTAGAACCTCTAATTTTTCTTTTAAACGAATTAATTTTTCATGTAACTCTGTACTATTGTCAATCTCTTTTATACCTTCTTTTACTCTGGCAAGAGCAACTACTGTTTGATGGGGAGATGCAAGACAGCCAAATATATAGTCTCCCACTTTCATATTGACTAAGTTTTTGTATAGCTGCTTAACATAAAACACTTCTTTTTTTTCAAGTAAAGTTTCCCATTCAGAGTTTTTAGGGTTAGTATTCACCAACCAAAAATCAGGTTGTGAGTCATTGAGTATTTGGTTAGTACAAACTTTATCCTGAAGCTCTTGAATCTGAGAATAATCGTTATTTTGTATAGCTTCCCAGTATTTATTTGCACTTTCACTAGAAATATTTTCTTTTAAAAGAAAGTAAGTAGCAAATTTTTGGACGTTCCAAGTTTTACCAGTACCAGGAACTCCATAAATTATAGTATTGTTAGTTCTATTAGTGAGATCTAATAATTTTTTGATAGTTAAAGTTTTTTGTATTGAAACCTGACGTTTGGCTATATCTTGAAAACGTTTGATTTCCAATTTAGAATCAGGAATACTCACCCAATTATCATTCTCAATACTGTCTACCAATTCTTGCTCGTCTTTCTCTGAATTCATTACGTTATTAATCTTTTCTGTACTCATACTATCAAAATCTAAATTTTGCATAATTACTAATCTCCTAAATATCTTTTTTTCGTTTTTTTAATTGGGAGGATGTAATTTCGCCAAAACTAAAACACGTCTCAGATTGACAACACTTTGTCTGTTTAGAATTAAAGCCTCTACAGTTGCACGCCCCACAGAAGTTTTACCGATCATCAATGTAAAGTCTTCATTCCATCCAAAATGCATCGACCAAACTTGCTGACGCGGATTAAATAAACTAACTTGAAATTTCGTCTCAGGATCAATCGCGACAATTTTTGTATGTTTGTGACTATTACAACCAAAACAACTCCAAGCCAGATTTTCTAAGATTGTTTCTCCGCCAGCCTGTCGAGGCTTAATATGTTCAACAGTAAAGCTCTGTGTGCCAATATTTTCAGGACATCGACAATATTCACAATAGTTATTTGCTCGGATTGCGACCACTCGCCTGATCGCTACTGGAATCCTCTCAGACGGCATGATTAATTCTCATTGGAGAGGAAAATTCTTTAATTAGGCTCAATGCATCAACCTTACGAACTTTGGCTAACTGCAAAATAGCCGCCGCCCTCTCAGCATCTTCATTTTCCACACGAAAAACAAAATCCAATAACTCTTGATGCTCTACTTCCGTAATATCACCACTTTCATTTTGTTCACGCAAATAATCAAGCCTAGCTTGGTCATCTGGCAAAAGTCGCCGACCGATAATTTGCAATAACAACTCTTCAGACTTGGAAGATATTAAAGGTTGAGACTGCCTAGTTTGCCTAATCAAATTATTTAATAAGTCAACCACCTCACCAAGCGACTCTTCAGGTAACTGCTCAACTAACTGCATAACTTTTTGGCGATCGCCTGTTGATATTGCCATTTCACACTCCTTGACTATCTGCAAAAAGCCCCTTCAATCTAGCTACTAGCTTATCACGCTCTCCCTGCCTTAATTTGATATTTAGAAGATTTAGAAGACAACTAAATTTTTTTATAAAAAACAACACCAACCCGATTAATATGATCGACTAAATTAGGATTGTCAATATCCTTAAAAATCGATATATCAAAAGAATAAGGCAAAAACAAATCATCAATATCTAATTCAATACTACCTAATTGTGAATAACTAAGTTCATCACCAATTAAAGTCAAATCAATATCCGAACCATTGCGGTAATTACCCTTAGCTCGTGAACCATATAATAATACTTTTTCGATTTTAGGATAATTTATAAATACAGAAATAATTTTGTTGATAGTTGATTCCTTTAGTCCAAATCGTTTTACAGTTTCATCAGTTTGCATCATCACTTAACTCCTGCATCTTTTCACCTAACGCTACAAACAAAGCAAAAAATCTTGTCTCAATATTCGTAATAATTGCCTCAGCCGTAGCTTCATTATAAGTATGCACGGTCTGATTACGATCCTTAATCATATCCATCCAACTTTCTCCATCTTCAATTAATCCCACCTTAAAAGCAGATCTCATCGAATCCTTAGAACCAGTAATATTTTGGATTCCTTGATCCTGCAAATAATCTTTTAATAAATTCCATGCTAATTCGTGGGTATATTCAAAAGCTTGAATTAATCCCTGCTTTTCCAATTCATTCAACTCGCCTTTGTCAATAAACTTAGTTAATTGCGCTAATGCTTTTTTATAGTTAGAAAATCTCTGCTTCCAGCGAATATCTTCATTCATAATTATTACAATTACCCTTGACTACACTTACTCAAAAAGTACCTTCAACCTCTTTACTAGCTTATCACGCTCACCCTGCTCACTCAAATCACCACAAAGATCAATCGTCGCCGCCGTAATCATTCCGCCTTCTATGTCAAAGCTAGCCCTAAGCTCTGACATCCCCACAACCTGCGGATAAATCAGCAACACATTCGGACAGTTGTAGCGTTGAGCATAGGCATACATTTGATAAAAATCCGTCTGTGAAACGCCCAACTTGCGATCGCCTTCCTTTAATCTCTTATACTTCGTATCCATAATCACAGGAAAACCGCCCTTTTGACGCATCACCAAATCGGGCTTAAGTTGAAATACTGGCTGTTGATTACTTGTTTTTGCCAGATAGCGCACCGCACCAGATGACTGTGGCAACAACTCACAATCCTGTAACTTTGTTGGTAAAATTTCGTGACGATGGCGATCGATAAAGGCGATCACGAACTCCTCAAACAGTTTATTCATATCCAAAGCAAAGGCAAAAGTCTGGAAATTGCCACTGGATAATTGCAAACTTTCATTTTCTAGAAATAAACGCGCTAGATTTAAAAGCGGCTCAAAGCGTTGATTTAAGCGCGTGATGGGAATTAATCGCAAATCTTCAACATTCACCTTTGGCAATAAAGCCACCTCTTCCATCCATTGCTGCAACTCATGCAACATTTGCCGATTATGGAAATTGCGCGTTAACTGATACAGCCGCTCCACCACATAGCGCAAAACCCGATTTAATTGATTATCCGCCGTAAATTCATCAAACGTCACCACGAATAAATGCTTGCGTTCAGGACGGCGTAGCTGCTCAGTTAAGTTCCATTTACCTTTGAGAACTGGTAAAGTATCACTCACCGCTTGGTAATTCCGAAAAGCCCCCCTTTGCCACTCTTCCAAAAGATTCATCGCGAATAATCTTGTCAAAATCTCAAACCAATCGAGATCCTGTTGTGATAGAGAAGCCAGAGAATGTTGCTTAACACTCAACTGGTTCGTATATTCCAGCATATACAGCAAATTTCGCACCGCGTCTTGTTTTGGTGTTGCCGTATTATCACGATACATTTTCGGCAACACTTCGACAGTGCGATCGCCTAATCGAAACACACCCACATATTGCCGCGCTTTTAGCTCCCGATCGCCATTGTGGATCTTCAGGTCAAATAAGCGATCACCAATAATTTTTTCCAACTTAGCGATCGCCTCCTGCTCTCGATCCGTCCAATTAAAACCACGGCTCAAGTCATATTCAAATAAGGATAGTTCCACAAATTTTTGCAAATCCCTTTAATACAGACTGAATTAGCGATCGCCTCGGCATAAAGTTAGAGACACATCCCACCCAACACATAATTTACCTCTTAATACAATTTACCAAGTTAAATTTGCGGATGCGGTAATGGCGATCGGATGTAGCCATCGAAATAACACAACTGTAATCGCCACACCAATATATGCAGGACGGAGAAACTCTTGGAGAACTAATTGCTGCCGACCTTGAGCGATCGCTACAAATGGCAAAATCGAAGTGCGTTCCTTTACCGCCAAGAAAGCATCGCCATAGCGCTTAAATAACCGCCGATCGCCATGCCATACTGCGAATAAATGGTAGACAACCAAGGCGATCGCTGTTGTTAATGTAAAAGATGTCCCTAGCCAAAGAGCGTGAGCAAATCCCCATAGCACCTGTCCAACCATCTGAGGATGGCGACAAATCCGAATGATCCCCGTTTCAAATAAATGTACTTCTGGTTTTTTCAGCGCCGCTACTTCCGTTAAATTAAAGGTAGCTGGGTAAAGAAATAGAAATGAAATCGCTGACAAAATTAACACAAACTCATTTATACCTGTAATGCCCTGCACATTCCACAACTGCTCACCGTCATAACGATGATTGAAGAAGTAAATAAGTTGTAAACCCGCGAGGGGAATACTTACTAATGCAAAAATTACCCGATACAACCTTGCCCCAATCTTTTCCTCAGCCCACATTCGTAATGAGGCTAAACCACTATGGGCGATCGCAAAGATCACAATCAAGCCAATCATCACAAAATGGGTGAAGTAAGTTGAGAAAAAGTTGCTAAGAGAAGACATACAGCTTATTGATGTTTTAAATAGTCCATACAAATTTTTGAAAATGGCGTTTTGTGCCACTTTCAAAAATTTATATGGGTTTCAAGTTAGGGGAAAATACAATATTTCCAGTATAGCTTCATCAATGTTAGGGCAAAGACAAAACCCAAGAGAGAGAGGCGGCGCTTCGCGCCG
>JANMFC010000320.1:0-7798 GCA_031377675.1 Pseudanabaena sp. OTE_70b_metabat_355
CAAAATCGTGAAAGAAGAAGACTTTCAGAAGGCGGTAGATTTTATAAATCACAGACCGAGAAAATCTCTTGACTATCGTACCCCATACGAAGTATTCTTTGCTTCATCAGAACCCGTTGCATTTCAAGTTTGAATCGGCGCTTCCAGGACATACTTTTACTAGTTTTTATGGATTTCAAAATGGATATTTTAACTCTACTATTCTTAATAAAAATTACCTAGCAGTGACAGGAGCTTGTTTAATGGTGAGTAAAAGAAACTTTTATAAAGTCAATGGCTTTGAAGAATCTTTGCCATTAAATTTTAATGATGTTGATTTTTGCTTGAAGCTCCATAAAGCAGGATATCGTAATGTTTTTACACCATACGCTCAACTATTCCATTTTGAATCCGCAACCAGACAAAAGACTGTTGATTTCTATGAAATAGAATATCTCCAAAATAATTGGTTTAGCTATCTAGAAAGTATAGGGAATGATCCTTATTACAATCCAAATTTCTCAAAAGAAAGTTTCAACTTTGAGCTTCCTTAATTTTTTTGATTTTCCACTGAATTAAACTAGTGCCAAAATCTAAATCATGATATATTTTATAACTGTTAATTATTATTCAACTGAACTTATTAAAGAACTTATTCAATCCATTAAATTGAATATTAAATCAAACTATAAAATTATTATTGTTAACAATTCTTATCGGGATCTTTCCATTAATCAGCTTAAAGATTATTCAAATGTTACAACCTTAAATGCTAAAGAAAATTTGGGATTTGGCAAAGGATGTAATCTTGGTATAAATTATATCTATGATATTGATCCTAATGCTCTAATCTGGTTAATTAATCCTGATACAACTATTCATAAAAATGCCAAAGAGTATATATTTGAATGTTTTGAGCAAGATCCATCAATTGCAATCCTAGGAACTAAAATACAAGATGCAAACGAACGTATATGGTTTAGTTCAGGTGATTTTAATCAATGGACAGGCAACCTTAAACATAAATCTTATTATTTAGTAAATGAGAAAACAAGAGTTGGCACTACAAAAGTCGTTGGGTATGTGGCTGTAGCTTAATTATTAATCTAGCTAGATTCGATCATAGTCCAAACTTCGATCCCAACTATTTTTTATATTGTGAAGATACTGATTTATGCGAACGATATTTTCAAAAAAATTATCATATCGCTATTACTAATCATATTTTAGTTACACATCAAGTGTCTAGTATTATTGGCAAAGATCAAAAGAATATGTACAGTCACTACACATTTAGTCGGTTATATTTCTTACAGCAACATAGTACACAATTAGGATTACTAATTTATATAACTTATACCTTGATTAAAATTGGGTTGCTTTTACCGATCAACTTGCCGATCGCATTAGGAAGATGGCAAGGCTTTAAAAAGTTTTTTACACAGCTAGTTTCTACCAAGAGACAAGTTAAATTAAATCCATGAAACTTCTTTACACACTCACAACATATCCCCCTGCGATCGGTGGCGCACAACTGCATCAACATCTACTCGCCCAACAACTCAAACAACAACACCAAATTCAAATCTTTACCCATTGGACTCAAAATCGAACCGACTGGTTAATGGGAACTACCATTAACGCCCCATCCCAAAACAAAGATTACATCATCGAAGATATTCCTGTGCATTGCATGGGCATGAACCTCATAGATAAAGCCCGATTACTTCCCTATTTACCCCTTTACTATCCGTGGATGGATCTCGCTCTACCACCGATCACCACCTGCATTAGTCGCTATCTAGATCAATATGCTAGATCCGCCGACCTCATCCACAATGTCCGCATTGGTCGAGAAGGACTAAGCTACGCCTCTTACCAACTAGCTAAAAAATACGACATCCCCTTCATTTTTACCCCCGTGCATCATCCAAGGTGGGTCGGTTGGCGTTATCGCGCCTATATCAAGCTCTACCAACTAGCCGATGAGGTGATTGCCCTCACAGAAACCGAAAAACAAACCTTGATTAACTTAGGAGTTAACAGCGATCACATCACAGTCACAGGCATCGGACCAATCCTAGCCGAAAATGCAGATAGTCAAGCTTTCAAAGCAACTTATAAAATTGCCGATCCAATTATTCTTTTTTTAGCACAACATCATTCATACAAGGGATATCAACAACTGCTCCAAGCCGCCCCTATCGTTTGGCAAAGGTTTCCCGAAGCTCAGTTTGTATTTGCGGGCCCAGCGATCGGCAACTCAGAAAAGTATTTCAAAAATCATGACCCTAGAATTCATCGTCTCGGAGCTTTGTCTCTTCAGGATAAAACTAACGCTTTAGCCGCTAGTACTATGCTTTGTGTGCCATCAAGCCAAGAAAGTTTTGGTGGCGTTTATACCGAAGCTTGGTATTTCGATAAACCCGTAATCGGTTGTAATATTCCCGCCGTCTCCGAAGTAATTGATCATGGCATTAATGGCTACCTCGTGAATCAAAACCCTAGGGAAATTGCTGATGCAATTTGTCAGATCCTCATGAACCCCAGCCAAGCCCTAAAAATGGGACAAAATGGCAAACAAAAACTTCACGCAAAATTTACATGGAGTAGAATCGCTGAGATTACTGAAGATATTTATCAAAGAGTCACTAGCTAAATATTTGCCTTGTTTGTGCATTCCCATTTTCCCAGATTTAGGCGAGATTATTACTTTAATTCACGAATAAACTCTGTAACAGCATCATATTGATCGTGATAGATAATGTATTTGGACATAATATTCAAATCCAAATCAGGAAATAATTCGCTTCTTTCCACTTTTTGATAGTTTTGATTTAAATGATAAATCCCTAAAATACCATCTTCCCACAGCCAAACTTCAGGAATACCAATACGTTGATAAAGCTGCAACAAATCAATACTGCCACTAGTTAAAATCACCTCAATTACCAAATCAGGCACAGCCTTTTTAGTTATCAAATTATAAGATTCGTCTGGCTCTTTGCGACCATTTAATTGTTTATTCCCTAAAGTAGCACTTCCCCTCTTATAAAATCGAATCCCGCTTTCCCTGAGATAAGCCTCTAACAATAATCCGATGGTGCTTTTAGTATCTTCATGTTCTTGGCTCAATGTCATAATTTCTAAAATACCATCGAGATAGGCAAACCTAACACCCTCAATATCAGCAAAAGTTGCCTCGATCGCCGCAAACTGAAACCAGCTAATTCCTGTAAGAATAAGGTGATTATCCTTAGTTTTGATTTTTTCTATTGTTGCAATCATAGTCTCAATATTCTATCAAGAATTATAATTCTGTATCAAGGCTTTGCACCCTCGATAAGCTGATATGTTTGCATAATAGTTGTGCCGCACTTGGCTCGGCACAACTATCTAAAATGTGAATTTTCAATGACGTTTAGCTTATTGGCTACTTCCAGAGATTTTCCCAGAAAGGAACTTCCGTAGAGTCGGGCAGAACTGAAATATTCATTTTACGGCGAATATCGGCAATGTTCCAACTAGTTAATTTTGCGAGTGTTTGCGCCTCCTTCTCAAATCGAGGACGTAGCGATCGCTGATATTCTTTACCAGCAGAACAGGTTGTCTCGCCTTTGAAGGGATATCGCAATACATAACGACCTTGAAAAGATTCTTGATTGGAGGTTTCCTTAAAAGTCAGGTCTTCAGGGAATTTATCACGGTTATAGCGAATATGTAAGCGAGTAATGAAGACCCTACTATCACTAGGCGCAAATACGGGGCGGCGGCGACCTGATGGAATCATCCCCGAATTGTTGGGGGAATCTAGCCAAAATACTCCTGCTTTGCGAAGTTCATCATTAGAAAGTGGCTCAGCCGAACAGGGATCGCAACTGGACATATCCCATGCATATTCCAAAAAGGCGACCTTCTTACCTTCTTTTTCGTAGGAATTTTTGAACATTGATTTATAGAAATCCCCAAACTCATTCTTCACATAGACAGGAATATCCGAACCTGATGGCACTTTGATCGTGCGATAGTTAGCGACCTCGGCTTGTCCTTTGGGAGAGAGAATATAGACTAGCAAATCTTGATCGCCATTAGCATTCAGCATTCCTAACCGAATCGGCAACATAAATTTAGGAGATTCAAAAGCCATCATCAGGGGACGTAATGATTGGGAACCACTCTTGTTGAGTTCGGCAATATTTACCTTCGCCACGAAGAATTTCATGTTTTGGCGAATATAGGGCTGAAGTAAAGCCTTTGCACCTTGAGGGATTTTGTAATCATTATCAATTAACCAAGATTCTAAACCATCGGAATCTTTGGCACTAAGAATGAGAATGTCATATTCGCCGACAGCAAATTTGGCTTCGATGGTGACTTGATAATCACGGCGCTCTTTGGCTGCCATCATAGGAGCCGCCGCTCTGGTCGCACCTACTGCATTAGATGTCATGCGGTCATAGGCTTCATATCTGGCGCAGGGATCGGAGTCAAAGTATTCCACTAAGCGCGGGGCGCTAAAGGAATCTAGGCGATCAATGATTTTCTGTTCACCAACACGGACTTGTTCTTTTTTAAGCAAAACTGGTACTGGTACAACCAAGGCAAAATCTTTAACATTCCCTTGATAATCATTTGCCATCGTCAAAACCGTGCGCTTGCCATCACGGGCGATGACTACTTGCGAAGCTTTATTAAAGAGGCTAGCATCGGCTTGGGATACATAAAAACCACAGAAGGCATAGACGGCGGGTGAATAGGCAAAAACGACTAACCCAGCAAGGGCGATACTCAAGAGAACACGCATGGGCCTTGGATTGTAGTGCTTAGGGAGCCATTGAAAACGCGGTGCTTTCCATAGCTGATCGCCTAAAACTGTGAGCGGTGAAATCAGAAATAATGCGTAAAACATCGCATCAGCGTTAAAGAAAACATTGCGGAAGATAAAGGCTAATACAGCGATCGCCACCGCCCAAATTAACCGTGCATTCTTGGCATTGGGGATGGAACGGGGATCGGTAATCATAAACAGGGCAAAAAGTAATAGGGAACCACTGGTCAGGCGGTGAGCTAAGACATCCCAAGTCCAGCCTAGCCAAAGATTACGCAATCCTTCCAAAATAGAATAGGCGGCTAAAAACATAAAACTGGTGTCCCAACGCCCAACTTTTTTGAGGACGATCCCGCCTAAACCGAGAAATACTAGGGCATATAAACTATCTTCGCCCCATTGTCCATTAGAAACCCATGCATGGTTATTCCAAATATATTGATCTAATAACAGCACCATGACGATGCCGAAGTTGGCAGGATTGAACCAATGTTTGCCATTAGTCTGAAACATAAACTTACTAGCGATCGCTAAAAATGCTGCACAAGCGATCGCGCTATAGCTATCGGAACGCAGTAACAGACTTAATCCTAAGCCTGTAATCGTGGCACTTTTTAGCGAAGCCAAGCGTTCCTGTTGGGACTGTGCTGGTGACGGGAATATCGATATCATGCATATTTGGGTTAACCAACAAGTCGCAAAGGTGATGGCGATCGCGATCGGTTTGAGTGACCAGTCACGGGTACTTACACCCAATAGCAAAAATATGGAGAGAAATAAAATCTGATAGTCTCTAGCATCTTTGAAGGGTGATCTGAAAAGTGAGGTACTACTTTCAAAAAATATGGCAAGCGATCGCGGGAGGGCGAAGGGTAACTTAAGCATAACTTTCTGGTTAACCTAATTTTTAGGATTAGTATAACAGCCAGAATTTTAGACCTATGGTCTGTTGCATTTTTCGTAACAACTCGATTCCACACCTTACGCAAGGCGAAGATCTGCCCTCATCCCCCAGCCCTTTCTCCCAGAGCGGGAGAAGGGGAGCAAAGAAAATTTATTAAGGTTTTCTTGTCCCCCTCGCCCTTGATGGGAGAGGGGTTAGGGGTGAGGGTTTTAAAATAGCGTAAGATGACGTAAAAATTGGCAGGTTGAGAAATGTAAAGATAGAATAAGGTATATGTTTACCATTCCTTAACAATAATGTCAGACACACTTATGGTCAAAAAAGTGGCGAAAAAAGTGGTGGAACCAATCGTGAACACTATGATCGAAGCATTGCCAATTTTAGCGATCGCACCAGCGCAACTTTTACGGGGAAACGGGATTTTATCGCAACTCCCAAAATATTTATCACGCTATGGCTCTAAGGCTTTGGTGATTGCTGGGAAGACCGCCCAACAGGTCACGGCGGATTATTTAGATAATAGTGATCCAAATTTAGAGATTATTTATGCCGAGGCGATCGCTGCTTGCTCAGATCAAAATCTGGCGATGCTGCGCCAACTGGTACAACAAGAAAATCCCCATGCGATCGTCGGTATTGGTGGTGGCAAGGTATTAGACACCGCCAAACTGATCGCCCATCAGTCGCAATTGCCGATCATTACCGTTCCCACAACTGGCGCAACCTGTGCAGCTTGGACAGCTTTGAGTAATGTCTATACTGAGAACGGCGCGTTTGATTATGACGTAACCCTTGATCACTGTCCCAGTATGATGATCGTTGATTATGAAGTGATTGCGACAGCGCCTAAACGCACACTTATTTCAGGAATTGGCGACGCGATCGCTAAATGGTATGAGTCTTCGGTCAGTAGTGGTAGCAGCGAAAAAACGATGGTGATCGCGGCTGTGCAAGAAGCGAGAATTTTGCGTGATATTTTATTTCAAAAGTCTGCCGAAGCGATCGCCAATCCAGAAAGTCCCGCATGGCGCGAAGTTGTCGATGCAACTGTATGTCTAGCAGGTGCGATCGGTGGTATCGGTGGCGCAAGTTGTCGGACGGTCGCGGCCCACGCTGTTCACAATGCACTAACACATTTGGATCAAGCTCACCACACATTGCATGGTGAAAAAGTTGCCTATGGAATTTTGGTGCAACTGCGTTTGGAAGAGTTTCAAGGCAATCAACTCGCCGCTTCATCCCGTCATCAATTATTGAAGTTTTATCAAGAGATTGGTTTGCCAACGACCCTCGCTGATTTGGGCTTAAGCCAAATTACTCTTGCCGAATTAGAACATATCGCAGTGATCGCTTGTCAACCAAATTCCGATATTCATCGTTTACCGTTTAGCATCTCGCCGAGTCAAGTTCTCGCCGCGATGGTATCAACAACTAGCCCCATTGTCTCGATGGTATAGTCCAAGAATTTTTTAAAAGGCGGGCTAAGCCCGCCTTTTAAAAAATTCTTGGGGTTTCAAGAAAATGCATAGCGCTTTTAACGAAGACTGGGTAATTCAATAGCGATCGCCTGTTGTTGCATTTTTTTGAACACGTTATAAAAACCATTAGCGCGAGAAGGAGTCAGACTTGCCACTAAACCAGTGTCTTTAATAAAATCTGGTGCTAGCAATTCAATCTCTTTTTGAGTTAACCCACTCATGCAAATGGATAATAAGCCCAGAAAACCTTTGCTAATCAAAGCGTCAGAGTCGCCAGAAAATACCACATGTTCGTTCTCATCTAACTCCGCCACCACAAATACCTGTGACACACATCCCTGCACTTTGTTGTTAGACGTTTTCAGCGCGTCAGGAAAATCGGCGAGTTTCTTTCCGTACAAAATTAACTGCTCGTAACGCTGTTTAGGATCGGTGAGTTTTTGAAATCGCTTGACAATGCGATCGATCGATTCAGGGGTATTGGTCGGAATTGAATGCATTAGCTTAGAAAAATTCGAGAAATCTTGTAGTTACTCCAGTTTAATCGATCTTCGTTACAGCCTATTGAAGCTTTAATCTCAGAGCAGAAATAGCGATGCGCGGCGAAGC
>JANMFC010000324.1:0-11772 GCA_031377675.1 Pseudanabaena sp. OTE_70b_metabat_355
TCAAGCCTAAAAAACATGGGCGTTTACCTAAAAGCATTTTTCGCCTTGGTTTTGATTTCCTCCGTGATATCATCTTTGACCTTCATCTCAATTCCCAAGCTTTCTTCAACTCCATTAAATTTTTGTCCTGTACTTAGGTAAATGTTACATTTATTTCCTGTTAATCTAGGCTCCCGCATAAAAAATTGTTGTCTATAAATATCAAGCGATCTAGATTTCCTTTGAGAGGTTGGCTCCAAGGCAGTGTTAGGCTAGGTGCTTATACAGGAGTAGCTCGTAAACGAATACCAAGTGACTGTATAACTCTTAGAACAGTAGCAAATTCTGGATTGCCTTCGAGTGACAAAGCTTTATAGAGGCTTTCACGTCCTAAGCCTGTTTCACGGGCAATATTTGTCATTCCCTTGGATCGAGCAATATCTCCTAATGCTGCTACCACTAAATTAGGATCGCCATCTTCAAGAGCCGCTTCAAGATAGGCTGCCATATCTTCTTTTGTTTCTAGATGTTCTGCTGCATCCCAAAGAGAGGTTGTAACTTTGTTCATGAGATCTCCTATAGGTTTTGTGATAAGTCTAGGGCTGTTTGGATGTCCCGATCTTGGGTACGTTTATCCCCTCCTGCAAGCAAGACGATTAATGTATCCCCTCGTTGTATGAAATACACTCGATATCCTGCACCATAATCAACGCGAAGTTCTGATACACCTTTTCCTATCGGTTTTACGTCACCAGGATTTCCCATAGACAAGCGCCGAATACGAATGTTTATACGCGCTTTGCTTTTGAAGTTGCTATTTAACAAGCTGAGTCTCAAAATAACCTTTCATCAATGAGTGGCTTATCTCTTCGTTGATAGGGGTTGCTTTCCAAGGTGGCTCTGTATGGGTAAAGCGCATCAGTGTTGGAGCCGTATATTGTCCATAAACTTCATAAACTTCATCTAATAGTTCTCGCGTTTCTGGATCATATTAATCTATATCAAAATCATCAGGATGTGGGATTGCATTTGTTCCATATTTCTTGTAGTTGTAATAAACTTCTGGCACTACGGGACCATATTGCCAAGCCTTGATTGGTTCACCAAATAAGGGCTTTTCGCACAGAGCGAGATGGAAACCCTGAGCGTAATAAAGCAATTTTTGCAGTTTCAAATTGGTAATAATATCTTCTTCTTCAGGAGAAGCAGTTTTTATAAAGTATTTAGCTATGCCCAAAGCGTTGTACATGGCTTACTCTCATCTCTCATTGTAACTTTTCTATTGTATCAGCTAAATATCATGATGTGATATTCATCCTATTATAATCCTAAACTTTTAGCATAGGCACGATCAGCATTTGCCCCTTCGCCGTCCCCAAGATTTGCTTTGGCTAAGCTACTTTGCACTGATTACCTGTTTCGACCTGTGGGCGGATTTGAGTTTGATAAATTAGATCGCCTCGTTGGGCAAATTCTTCTTTGCTATAGATTGCTTAATATCAACATGAAAATTTAATTAACGAACCCTACGCGATCGGAGATCGCACTGAATCAAGTTAATTAAAGCAATTTCTTGTATGGCATAGTTTCATAGTTTCAATGTTATTTTAAAGAAATCACAAATAATTAGCTAATCCGTCTTTTGTTATGAACGAGAAAATCGAAGTTCAGTTATCACCACGAATACAAAAACACTGTCTTAATCTCTGGAGGGATGGTTATCACAAACACGCAGCCAGAGAGGCAGTAGTTCAAATTGAATTAGCCCTCAAGGAAAAAGGGATGGTCAGAGACAAAATATTTGGCAAAACTCTTATTGATAGTCTATTCACGGTGGGTGGTAAACATAAAACAGTTAAACTTCGTGTACCTTTAGGCGAAGATTTACAGGAGCAAGCCAGAAATTACTTCTCTTCGGTTTTTGCTTACTACAGAAATTACTTAGCCCATGATGGCAGTAAAGTTGATAGCAGCATAGCCTTACGCATACTTGTAATTGCAAGCGAATTACTAGACCTGATAGATGCTTCAGCCTTAAGTTACACAGATTTAGGAGGTATTGAAGGATTATTAAAATCTGAAGTATTTGAAGATGAATATCAATTGCTTGGTGTACTTAAAACTTGTAATGGTTATGCAGTGCTAGGTCATGATGCTGAAGGTCTACGCGAGACAATATTTGAAAATTATGGAGCTTTAGACCATCACTTAGATGCAGTTCAAGAACTTGATTTAGTTCGATACATTATTACAGAGTTTGAAGATTATCCTGAATACGGTAGATATGAGGAGGGAGGTTGGTTGGAGTTATCTGATCTCGGTAAAAAGTTTATTGAAGAGCTTGAGAAGAGTATTGAAAAGATTGAGAAAAGTAATGATAAAAGCTGAATTTTTCGTTAGGGGGAAGAGTAAATGTAGGGTGTGTTAGCATCAGCGTAACGCACGAATTTTGAATATCAGATGAGGTGCGTTACATTCCATTAACGCACCCTACAAGATCGGCGATCGCGCTAGTTTAAATCCAAGTTGATATGATCTAGCGGTCTTTGTTTGCTTGGGATAAAACTGATCCAGCAAGACTTTTAGTTTCCTCACTATATTTGGGACTTTGAAGCACTTTAGAAGCAATTTCTTCCATCTCTGCACCCGTCTGCTTACTTGGATCAGCCTGAGAAAGAACTGATGCAGCTAGTTTTTTGGCAATTTGAGAGGAATTTTCACCACTAAGGGTTTTAGCCGCTTGTGAAACCTTAGCCTTAGATGATGCTTTGTTATTTTTAGCCATTACAAACCTTTAGTAGCAATTTCAAGCAAAACATTTATGAGTATCTAAAATTCAACTCAGTTTATACATTCTAGTCTTTCGTGGATTATGGCTGTAACACGCAAGCCAGTGCTTTTATTCGTAATTACCGAACCAGTAACTCGTTAATCAATAAATACAAGCATCTAAAATACTCAAAACTTCAGCCAGTAAATCATTTGAAGCCGCCTCTATCCATTTTATTTTTCTTGATTGGTAATCAATAGACTTGACTTGCTCTACCATCACATAACCAGTTAAGGATTTACTATTGGCGATCGCAACATGAAAGGGTGAATCTCGATAGGTGTTTGTGATTGGACAGACAATGGCGAACCCTGTATGTTGATTAAAAACGCTATTACTCACAACCAAAGCAGGTCTTCGACCTTTCTGTTCATGCCCTGATTGTGGATCAAAAGTAATGATGATCAAATCACCTTTTTTAGGAATGTAATTAGACATTTACCAAACTTCCATGCCAACAGGTTTGCCCCAATCTAACTCTTCAACTTGATAGTTAGCAGGCAATTTGGCAACTAAATCTTCAATTTTGTATTTTCCACGAATCTTATAAACTGGCTTGATAACTAATTGATCTTCTGTGGTGACAACTTCCAATTCATCTCCAATCAAGATATTCGCTTGATTTAAGATCTCTTTACTCAATCTGATTCCTTGACTATTTCCCCATTTCTGTACTTTGACAATCATGATTTTGCTGTCCTAGATTTAAAAGTGTAGCCTAAGTATAGCCTGAAAACTGCACCAAAGATTTTTGCCTATAATCCTAAACTTTTAGCATAGGCACAATCAGCATTTGCCCCTTCACCGTCACCCAATTTGGCTTTGGCTAATCCTCGATTGAAATAGGCAGGTGCAGCATCAGGGGCAAGCTCAATTACCTTGGTATAGTCCGCGATCGCACCCTGATAATCTCGAATTTCAGAGCGATCGTAGGCGCGGTTGTAATAGGCTTCCGCATAATTTGGATCAAGTTCGATTGCGGTGGTGTAATCGGCGATCGCCCCAGCGAGATCATCATTTTCAGCACGTTCCATACCGCGATCGTTATAGGCGATCGCCGAGTCTAATTTGTCTGTCATGGATTTTGCAGGTATTTGCAATTTTTGACTATGTTTTTTTAAGGATAGCAGGATCGGAAATCCAATTAGTCTTTCAGTAAAAGAATTTAAGGCGATCGCCTATGGCAGAATGTGAAAGTAGGGATCGGGATAGTGGTAAAAGTAAATTGATGAATGAGATCATGTTTATTATTGAAGACGCTGATGAAGGCGGATATATAGCCCGTGCTTTAGGTGCATCTATTTTTACAGAACCAGACTCTTTGGATGAACTCCATGAACTAATCCGCGATGCAGTACGCTGTCACTTTGATGGATCGCCTATCGCAAAACTTGAAGGCAGCGATCAGGCTATTATTCAGACAAAGCTAAGGGGATTGGTATAAAATAGACGAGCAAAGATGCTGGTGATTTGTGCCACTGGATATTAACCGTTTACAACAAGCCCTAAGTATTGAGGCAGAGAAAGGCTTTTCCAACTTGCAGGGTAAGCAATTTTTGTTTGCGGATTTTTTAACCGTGAGTCTGCGCGAAGATTTGCCTGAAGATTGGGAAATGAGCGATCGCCTCCAAGCCAACACCCTCGCCAATCAATATGCCCAATATAATGACCTACCAATGGCACGAAGACAACATCTAGTTGCCGAGACGCGCCGACTGCTCTATGAAGTGCGCCGCCGTGAAATAGCCGAAACTAATGCTGCTCCTAAGCCGAAGAAACCCAAAACTGAAGCGATCGCCGCTACTGAACCGAAAGCTACTAAAAAAATAACACCCGACACAGTTTTGGCGCAGGTTGAAGGTGTTGGCTCGTTTATGGCGCAAAGATTTCTGCGATTGGAATTGCAGACCGTGCGTGATGTTCTCAATTACTATCCCCGCGATCACATTGACTATGCCCGTCAAATTCCCATTCGCGATCTCAAGGATGGCGATACGGTTACGGTCATTGGCACGATCAAAAAATTTGGATGTTTTACCAGCCCAAAAAATCCCAATCTCACAATTGTGGAAATTATTCTCCGTGATCATACGGGACAGATTAAACTCAGTCGCTTCTGGACAGGGAAGCGCTACTCCAATCGTGGCTGGCAAGAATCCCAGAAAAAGCTTTATCCCCAAGATTGCACCGTTGCGGCTTCGGGAGTCGTCAAACAGAGTAAGTATGGCTTAACTTTAGAAAATTATGAAGTAGAAGTTCTCGAACATACTCAAGATACGATTCAATCGAAAACCGTTGGGCGGGTCGTGCCAGTCTATCCGCTTACGGAAGGGATCACGCCCGAAGCCATTCGCCGCCTTGTCACCCAATGTTTACCCGCCGTTTCCCAAATTGTCGATCCCATTCCCGATCGCTTTTTGCGTGATTATCAAATGATGTCTTTACCAGAGGCGATCGCCCAAGCCCATTATCCCGATACCAGCGAAAGTCTAGAGCAAGCCGTAATTCGTCTCACCTTTGATAAATATTTCTATCGCCGACTAGTTTCTCTCTATCGCCGTCAGCAACAAAAAGCAATTCAATTTGTACCCCAAAGTCAAGCGATCGCCCAATTAGAAAAACTTCTTCCCTTTGAACTAACCAATGCTCAAAAGCGCGTTGTCGCTGAAATTCGGGCTGATTTGCAAGGGCAAACACCAATGAATCGCTTGGTACAGGGTGATGTCGGCTCAGGTAAAACGATTGTGGCGGTATATGCACTTTTGACAGCGATCGAAGCGGGTTATCAAACGGCGCTAATGGCTCCCACGGAAGTTCTCACGGAGCAGCATTATCGGAAGATAGTGGAATGGTTTATGCAGCTAAATTTGCCTGTCGAAATCTTAACAGGTTCCACAAAAACTGCTAAACGCCGCGAAACTTTGCGTCAACTGGAAACAGGCGAACTGCCCTTAGTAATTGGAACCCACGCCTTGATTCAAGATGGAGTCAACTTCGCCAAATTAGGATTGGCAGTAATCGATGAGCAGCACCGATTTGGACGTGATCAGCGATCGCGTTTATTACAAAAAGGCAACGATCCCCATGTACTAATCATGACCGCCACTCCAATTCCCCGCACTTTATATTTAACTAATTCCGAAATCGAAGTTAGCATTATTGACGAGCTTCCCCCAGGGCGGAAACCGATTCAAACTGTTTTGCTTAAACCTTCCCAGCGCAAAGATGCTTACGAGTTAATTCGCCGTGAAATCGCGCAAGAGCGACAGGTATATATTGTTTTCCCCTTGGTGGAAGAGTCTGAGAAAATGGAAGACATTAAAGCTGCTACCCAAGAACGCGAACACTTACAGAATGTAGTTTTTCCCCACTTTCAAATTGGTTTGCTACATGGTCAAATGTCTTCGGCAGAAAAAGATGAAGCGATAAATACTTTCCGTAGAGGTGAAACTCAGATTCTCGTAGCCACAACCGTAATTGAGGTTGGTGTGGATATTCCCAATGCTTCGGTAATGTTGATCGAACACGCCGAGCGCTTTGGCTTAGCGCAACTTCACCAATTGCGCGGTCGAGTCGGACGCGGCGCGGCTCAGTCTTATTGCTTGTTATTAAGCGGTTCCAAATCCCAAACTTCCCAAGAGCGCTTACAGGTTCTTGAACAGTCACAGGATGGATTTTTTATTGCAGAGCGAGATTTCCAAATGCGCGGCAAGGGTAAGGATGAAGGCACAGAACAATCAGGACATGCAGGCTTCTCGATTGAGGATCGGTTATCCGATGAGGCAGCGCGTCAAGAAATTTTTCAAATAGCGCGTCAAGCTGCGGAACGAATTATTAAAAAAGATGCTACCTTAGAAAACTTTCCGTTACTCAAAGCAGAGTTTGAGCTTCATTATCAACGCTTGCAGGGAGGCGCGATTTTCACCTAAATCGGTTTTTGCTGTCCGAGTGCAGTGACTCCCAAGAAGCGAAAAAAAATAAGTTAAACATTTTGGAAGGTTTTATTAGGCTTAACAAGAGGCTTAAGCCTCTTGCCTATACAAATTATTTTTACAAGATGTATAAGGCGATCGCCCCATCCCATCATCACAAAATGAGAACAGTTCCTCTTTTTCTTGTGATGGAGGTTGTTCTCTAGTTTCCATGAAGTCATCTGAGAAGAGGTCGAAGCTATTCCCAAGGGTTTGCCAAGGGTTATTTTTTGGGGTGAGAATGATCGCGTTGCCGACTTTTTTGATATAGACTTCTTCGCCGACTAACTGAAAGCCGTCTGGTAATATGGCTAGTTGTTCGTTGCCTTGCATTCTGAGTTTAGCTGTGTTCATGGGTTTGTTCTCCTAAATTTATTTTGAATTATGCAACGATCTGATAAATTACGGGGCGATAACGAGGTTTTGGAATGCTTTTGTTTTCTGCTGTGGCGGCTTCTAGCCATGCAGTTTTAGCAAGAATTACTTCATTGAGTGCTTGTTGTGGAGTTTCTGCGATCGCTGAGCAATATTTTAAATCAGGGATATCGGCAATATAGGCTTCATCTTCTTCGCTGTAGAAAATGTTGATGTGATAGTCTTTCATGATTATTCTCCTAGTTGAAGGTTGTATTGTTCGATGAGTTGTAAAAACTGTTTGACTTGATAGGGTTTGGCTTTGCCGCCGAAGTTTTGGATGTTGATTGGTTCGGGGATGTCGGAACAGGTAAAAATATGGTGACTTCCGTTGATGCGTGATAGTCGAAATCCAAATGCTTCGATGAGTGTAACCATGTCGTCAAAGGAGACGTTTTTAGTTCCTGTCAATATTTTTTCTAGAAGTTTCTTTTTTTTGCTCATATCATGATTTCTCTCCTGTCTTACATTTCCAATAGCCAAGCATTAATTTGAATGATGAGTTCTTGGGTGGTTTGTTCTCCTGTGAATAGGCGTATTTGAATTGGTGCTAGGCTTTGGCAGAGTTGATGAATCGCTTCATTAGCACTTTTGCCATAAAGGGCGATCGCAAATTTCTCGACACCAAGATCGAACTTTAGATTAAGTAATTCACGCTCTAAACAAGAGACATCTTGAACTACTGGAGTCCTACGACCGATAGAATTAAAAATTTTGTTTGTTAATTTCTTTGCGATTACATTAGGATCGCTTTCTTGTTCGAGTTGGTGGATATCGACAACTAAACAGCGTATTTCGGGATGGTTAGCATTGCGATCTAGTTCTTTTTGGATTGCGTCACAATCTATAAGTTGACTTTCTAAATATTGAATAGTATTCACTGTCGAGTGCCATGTATTATAAAAATCTAGATAGCTCATATTTCTAGAGCAATAAAATAGAACTCTATGACAATTCTCATATTTATCAAAATCGTTTGTGTAGGCTTTATTAATGATTCCATCTCGTAGAGAAACAACAATAGGCTTCCATAAATCCAAATTTCTTTTTTCAAGAATTTTCTCTAGAATTAATACGGTAGAGTACAGTTCCTCATGAAAGTAATGAGTATTCCCTTTTAGTAAAATTTGGGTCAAAGCTGTAGTTGCAAATTTGTTATTGGGATCTATCGCTCCTAAAATATCTGATGCTATGTAATGTATACATCTGTCTATGTCAGGTTTTTCTAAAAAATTTGCCATCAAACATTTTATTTCATTGATGTGTTCTTTATCTATTTCCTTGCTTTCTAATTTATCAATTGTTTCTTGTAATCCAACTAATGCCATATATCGCATATGATTAGATTCTGAAGAATCTTTTAAAATTTTAAGCCATACACCAATTATATTTGGAGTATATAAACCTATTTCTCTTAATGTTTCTGCTGCCAAGTCACGTAAACCTTTTATGCTTTTAGGATTTTGGAAAATTTTAATTAAGTCAGAAACTGCTTTTTGATTCCCTATGTCTATTTCTCCTAATGTTCTTGCGATTAAATAGCGTGTATAGTTATCAAGTTGCTCATTTTGCAAGATATATTCCAAGCTAGAAATAGCATTATGATTAACTTTTGGGATTTTCTGCAAATTAGATAATATTTCCCTTAAAACCCCATATTCATGAGGTATTGTTTTCTCTGCTAAATATGAAATACGGACATAATCGTAAACAATGGGCATTTCCCAAGATAATACTTTATAGTCTTCTATAATTTTTTCTGCTTCAATAACTATTTTCTCTAAATTCGGCATCATATTTCTCATTGAGATATATTCATGCCCTAAAAAATTGATTAGCTTATCAAGCAATTCGTTAGCCTTATTACTATTATCTAATACCGCCTCTTGCAAGTCATCTTCACATATTACACTTGTTTCACTAATAGTTATTCTTTTTGATATTCTTAAAACTATTTTGCGAACTTCTTCGCTAATCTGCGGATTTTGCAATATCTGATCTAATATAGAAATATCATTTTGATTCCCTATAACTATTGTTCTCAAACTATCTTCTACTATCCAATATCTATCATCATTAAATTCAGTATTTGTAAGAACTTTAATTAAAGGGATGACAATATTCATATTGCCTCTTGTGATGTCCCATAAAGTTTCAGATGCTTGAGAGCGTATGTGATCAATAGAACAATCAAGTGACCATTCAATTATTTGCTCTATGATTCGCTCTGCAAACTTGCAATCTTTAAATTCATATAGACAAATTGCAGCTAGAAAATAAGCACGATATCCATAAAAATCTTGACATCCATCTTCAAACTCTATCAGTGCTTTAATGAAATTCTCTTTATCAATATCTTCATCTTTTCTTCCAATCCAAAATATTATTACTTCTTTCCATCTAGCCTCAAAAATTCGATATTCTTTATACTTATCATTTTGATCCTTTGCTGGCTTATCAATATGATTGCTAGGTAGAAAGTCATTCCAATCATCGATCGCTAAAGCAGCAAAATACTCTTTAAATGAGTCATGAAGGAAATCATAAACTTGCTCATATTCACCTATTCGTTTTAGCCATCCAAGTTCGAGAGCTTTGTTAAGCCTGTCACCTAACTTTTCCTTTACTTCAACATCCGTTAATTGACTTTGAGTATTTATTGCTTTTATTGCCAGTCCCCCTAAAGATTTAACCAAATCTCCATCAAATCGATCTATTGTAATCTTACGCTTGTACTGTCTTTTAATAAATTGATCAAATAATTCTGCTTTAGTTGTAGCAAAAGCAAAGCTTGATTCGGATTTTTCATAAATGGAACAAAGCAATGATAGATGAAGTGGATATTTAATTAGATCGTTAATGCGATGTCTAGTAGCTTGTTGAATTTCTAACTTGAGACCGTTTGCAGATTCTGAATCATCACCAAACCAAGCATCTATAAAATTACTGGGCTGCTCGGAATTATAGCCAATACACTCATAAATACCATAGTCAAAACTTGCAAAATCTACCTTGTCTGAATCCCATCGATTTTTACGACAAGTTAAAGCTATTTTAGGTTTGCCTAGCCAATCATCAAACTGACCGATAACGCTATACGCTCTATCAGAAATATCTTCAAGCCCATCTAACAACAGCCAAACAAAGCCATCTTTAAGCTTGTTATCAAATTCCTGTTTCCATTCATTTCTGTCAATATCAGAACCTTTAAGCCATTCTTCTAAAATATAATCCCAGATAGATTTTTGCTTGTCTCTTACTTCTTTTAAAGAAATCCAAATTACAAGATTGTTAGGCTGTTTGAGCAATTCATAGCCAATTTGCAATAAAAGAGTAGTTTTCCCCGATCCCGTTTCACCAATAATTGCTAATCTTTGCGCCTGTTTCTTAGAACTTCCCTCTGGTAAACGCTCACGAGTAATTACATCAAGAAAATCCTGTTGACGTTCATATCTTTGAGTACTCTTATACTCTTCAGTTTGTTGCTTACCTAGTTGATCGGCATTTTTAGGTTGGGAACTTTCCTTTTTTACCTTTTCCAAAAAATCCAAAGGTACAAATGTTCGATCAATCTTGGTAAAATCTAAACGATTATCCCCTAAAACTAAATCGACATTCCGCTTTCTCCAATGGTCTAACTTGTTACAACAAACGTCATGCCAATTATGGTTAGTCTGTTGATGTCTAGAACCATCAGCGAATTTCGATTTCTGTTTTTCAACCCATTGCCCATATTGCTCCTTTAACCATTCGAGCAAAAAATTTCTTTTTCTATTTCCCTGATTAACAAGTTCAAGACAACCATTCTCTTTGTCATTCTCAAAAATATCATAGGCTTGTCCAATACATTTATTGTAATTCTCTTCACTGAGACAATAAATATCAGGATGTAAGGCTTTTATTTCATTAAATTCAAGCCATTCAATAAATTTTTTGTTTGAAATATTACAATTTTTCCATGCAAATCTTGTCACAAAGATATTTTTGGGCTGTCCATTTATCTTAAGCCTTGTAGCTATATTCTCAAGAAACTCATCCCAATATTCTGGTGCAGTCATTGCTTTGACTAGGAAATGGTGTAGACACAAACTATACCTAGTCTAACTACATATTCAAATAATCGCCAACTGGAAAAATTTTTCTAGTTAACTATACTTTTTCTGTGATGTACACACAGGGGGGAATACAGCAATATGAACTGCATAGAGATTACGAAAAAAGATCATGCAAACATTTCAAATTAGCTATTTACCAAATTTCGAGCCAATCCCCATCGAACAATGCAAAACCAAGCGATCGCGCCATCGTCTACCTCGTCCCAAATCCACAAGAACAATCAACTGCCAACAACTAGAAATCCCTTGGACAGCATAGGGAAACGCCCCTACCTCAAGCCAAATCCACTCAGCCGCCAACATCTTTACAGATTATGAACACCCACAAACAAATCCAACAAATCGCCGCAACCGACGAACTCCTAGATCAAGCGATCGCCCTTACCCCCATCCGCAAACCCAAAGACCTCAACCACCTCCAACGCCGCCAACAACAACGCGCCATCAGCAACGACATGATCCG
>JANMFC010000334.1:0-8949 GCA_031377675.1 Pseudanabaena sp. OTE_70b_metabat_355
GGGAAGGAAAGCGAGGGCTAGTTTATATAGTCGCGGCGCAACTATATTTATTTATTAAAAACGAGAGTGTGTAATTCATGAATTGCCCCTTCTCGTTTTCTTTTTGTAAAGTTCATCCTAATGCCGATAGGGTTATGGGGATATAATGGTGGGGCATAGAATTATAAGATTTGGATCTCAATATTTGAACCATGACGAACACTCTGATCAATACTGCAAAGGTATCTAAGGTTGAAGTCCTCAAGCAGAAAAGCAACTTTTTACGAGGTCCCATCGACGCTGAGCTAACCGATGGCAACCCTTTCTTCAGTCAGGATGGCATTCAAATCCTGAAGTTTCATGGTTCATATCAGCAAAAAGATCGTGATTTTGACAAGGCTAAGGAAAAGGGCGAAGAGTCGCAGTACAGCATGATGTTGCGGACTCGCAGCCCTGGTGGTGTGATTCCTTGGCAATTGTATGTAGCCTTAGATAAACTATGCGATCGCTATGGCAATCATACTTTGCGAGCTACGACCAGACAGGGTTTTCAGATTCATGGCATTCTCAAGGAAAATCTGAAAACGGTGATCGCGGATATCACCAAAAATATGGGTTCGACCGTGGGCGCTTGTGGCGACATCAATCGTAATGTAATGGCTCCTGCTGCGCCTTTCAAAAACAAGCCTGAATATATCTTTGCGCGTGAATATGCGGTTAAACTTGCCGATTTTCTTGCACCTCAAGCTGGTGCTTATTATGATATTTGGCTTGATGGTGAAGTGGCGGTGACGGCTTCGGAAGATCCTGAAGTGACGGCGGCGCGTAATCGTCAAGGCTTGGGTACGGCTAAAACGAATATCCACGATATTGAGCCGATCTATGGTGTTCAGTATCTGCCCCGCAAATTTAAGATCGCGATCGCTGTGGCGGGTGATAACTCCGTCGATCTTTATACAAACGATTTGGCGTTGGTGGTGATTACCAATGCTCAAAACGAGTTGGAAGGTTTTAATGTCTATGTTGGTGGTGGTTTGGGTCGCGCCCACAATAATGATGCGACGATTGTAAGAATGGCTGACAGCATTGGTTTTGTGCCTGTTGCTCAAATTTATGATGCGATTAAAGCGATCGTATCTGTCCAACGCGACTTTGGCGATCGCCACAATCGTCGTCATTCGCGCTTCAAGCATATTTTGCATGAGTGGGGCGTAGACAAATTTAAACAAGTTTTGCTGGAATACTATCCCACCGAATTAGCGGCGGCGCGTGAATTGCCTGATTTTAAATATCAGGACTATCTCGGCTGGCATGAGCAGGGCGATGGCAAATATTTTGTCGGTGTCTCGATTGAGAATGGTCGGGTTAGCGATCGCGAAGATTTGCAATTAAAAACGGCTCTGCGGGAAATCGGCGAGAAGTTCCATCATGATTTTGTCTTAACTCCTAATCACAATTTATTGATTACGGAAGTTGCTGCCGATGAGAAGGAAGAAATTCAAAAGATTCTCGATCGCTGTCATGTGCTTTCCACTGACAAAATTGATTCGCTAGTCCGTTACTCAATGGCTTGCCCTGCTTTTCCGACCTGTGGATTAGCGATCGCTGAGTCTGAACGTGCATTACCAGACGTATTAGCGAGAATCCGTAAACTCTTAGTGCGTTTGGGTTTAGAGAATGAAACCTTTGTCACAAGGATGACAGGTTGCCCCAATGGTTGCGCCCGTCCCTATATGGCGGAACTCGCATTTGTTGGTAGCGCCTTAGATGAATATCAAATTTGGCTGGGTGGTAATTTTGATTCAACTCGTCTAGCTCAACCCTATGTCCAGCGCTTGCACATCAACAATCTCGAAAAGGGTTTAGAACCTCTGTTTGTTTATTTTAAAAATGAACGCACAGATAGTGAGGGCTTTGGTGATTTTTGCGATCGCAAAGGTAATGACGACTTGCGGAAGTTTGCTGAGGCATACATTCCCGAAGTGAATCCCAGTGAATCGAAAAGCAGTCGCCGTGATATCCGTCATCGGGTCACACTTTCAGCTAAGTCATTTGATTTGCTCAAAAAAGCAGTTGAAGAACAAGATATTTCGATGAAAGATATTGTCGAAAATGCTTTGGAGAAGTATTTGACTTAATTGCCATCAAAAGAAACCTGTAAACGCACAGATCCCCGACTTTTTTTGTGAACTCGCAAATTGTCTTCGCTTGCTTAGAAAAAGTCGGGGATCTCAACCTATGGAAGAAATAGTCACTACAGTCTCTTGACTTTGCTCTTGAGAATCTTCTCTTCCACTTCACTAGTTTGCACTTCGCGTAATCGCGTTGCGTAGGCAGGGAACGGAAAACCCACGAGCAGAGGTGATGGCACTTCAGGCTGATGAATGAACATACTGCCAGACTTCAAAAGGAGCGATCGCTTCCGACAAGCACCTGTCAAAAAGTTATATTCGGGACGTTCGACTTCGGCGGAGTCCAGACGACCAACTACACGCACCGCCGCCTGTCCCACTACGCGCCGCTCTACTTCAGAAGCAGTTTGTTGTGCGCCAATTAAGATAATGCCAAGCGATCGCCCCCGTTCGGCAATTTCTACGAGCAGATCTTTGATCGGGCTACGACCTTCCTTGGGCGCGTACTTATTCAGTTCATCAAGAACGATAAAGACTACGGGATATTGACCGCGCTTTTCCTTCTCCATAAACAGCTTTTGCAGTAGTACACCCACCACAAATTTTTGGGCTTTACTGCCGAGTTTATTAATATCGGCGATCGTTAACTGATATTCCGCCGCAAGGGGATCGAGCTTATATTTTTGTAATTCTTCGGCGGGTAAATTACCACGAATGAGATGTCCCATTTCATCGGCAATTCCCCATAAACGGCGGGTTAGCGCTTCGGCAGTGGCAGGAGCATTGCGACCGAGCCATTTTTGATCGGGATTTTCCACCAATTTATCTTCAAGAAATTCAATCAAATCCCGAAATGTTTCGACCTTATCCTTACCATCTTCACCATAATCATCGTCAGGATCGAGGCTAGTGCGTGGTAAAAATCCCATCTTCATGTCATGTTTATCATTATCCACCGCCAATCTTGCCAGCCGCTCTTCGACAATACTCGCCAAAAAGCCAATATTCCCGCGCTCTAAATCATCACCTGCAAATAGAAATCGAAATAGGCGATCGCGACAAAACTCACGCATACCCCAAACGTAAGCCGAAATATTATCGGAACGTTGGTCGAGATGTGGTTCTATCTCTTGCGTATTTTTTTTAGGTGCTACACAAAAACGAACATCTCGAAATGGCTCTACAGGCAGATCAAGGGCATGATAAGTGGCGCGATCCTCTTCCCGCATTTTATTATTCGGCTTATCTAAGAAGAATAAATCTTCTCCTTTAACATTAAAAATTAGCGCCTTCGTATTTGCTCTCTTAGAACCTAACGCTGTTGAATTAAAAATTGAATGGAGTAGAAACAAAGCAAAGGAAGTCTTAGTTGCTACGCCCGAAATCCCTGAAATATTGACGTGAGCGCCCTTTGTGCCATCGATAAATTCATAATTCAAATAGGCGGGGCTACCATTTCGCATGATTCCTGCGGAGATGCGCTGCTCCATGCCATCAAAGTTGAGCGCAAATCTGAGGTTCTCATCTTCGGCTAAATAAACTGCATCGCTCGGTTGTGGTGGTAAATATTCTTCAGGCTCGATGCGGGTGACTTGGATATGGGCAGCATAGGATACATTCACAGGCATACTGCCATTGGTAACTAGGAATGTATCGGTATCAAATTGGGTTCCTTCATGGATGGTTCGCACATGATCAACGACTCCATAAAAACTAACAATCCCTTTTTTGTCGGGGCGATCGGTTTTTACCTGCACGACATCATCAAGTCGCAGGACTTTGCCATCACTCACGGCCACCCAAAACTCAAGCGGGGTAGCATCTTTGGTTCCCAATATGTAGCCAATCGGCTCGATCATGTTGCTATTTCTAGGTTGTTTTCAAAGTATAGCGCTTTTTTTAGACAGCCTCTAGCTACAAGCGATCGCAGCAATTTTAATCATTCAAGCTTTGCAGAACACTCTCAACCAACTTATAAACATGACTACCTAATGTCGATGCCCAGTATGCGTTCGGATTTACATCTAAATTTCGCGCTTTAACTCTCAAGCTACTACATATTCTCAACTTGGCTTACTTGCTGAAAACTTAGGTGACTTAGAAAACGCAAAATTATACTATCTTCAAGACTTACAGATGTAATAACCACGATCGCTGAATTGGCTGCACGATCGCCTGTACTAATGGTGAGAGTTTGGCAATATCCTTTAAGCCCTGTTCTGTTTGAATATTAATCCCCTGTCGATAAATACTGTAGCCTTTGGTTCGCGCCACTCTAATTCCACAATAGTACTTAGGATCTAAACCCTGAACCATTAGTTTTTCGCGCCAGAGAGTAAGGCTTTCCTGTTGCTGAAGATCATCAAGATGAGAGATATCCGTAGCACGAAACAAATCACGATCCAGAAAGCGGCGACATAAATCCGCAAGAATAGAATCACTACTATCACGCCACCGATGAATATGGTAAGCAAAAACAACGTCATCGGAAGCGAGATATTCTTCACAGGTAAGGGTTTGCGGATCTTGAGTTAGCCAAGCCGTAATTGTGCGATCGCTGAATATCTCTTCCGTCGCAATTAAAAATTTAGCACGACGAAAGATTCTCTCTAATAAAAACCTTGCGGCTAAGTTTTTGGCATGGTTATAAATCTGTAAATACATAAAATAGCGAACTGTTAGATAATGCTCGATCGCTACGATGCCTTTGCGTCCTATTACCAAGTTTTGGGAGATCGGATCGAAACGAAATGCTAATAAAATTCGATCAAGATCCAGTTGTCCATATTTTGCGCCCGTAAAATAGCCATCACGCTGTAAATAATCAAGGCGATCGCAATCGATTTGACTAGAAATTAGTTGATAGATAAATGGAACTGGATATTGTTTTGTGAATACCTTCTCTAAGTCCGTAATTAAATCGGTCGAAAATTGATTCAAAATCTCGGCAATTTTGCTGAATTTCAATAATCGTAAAGTCCAAATTTCATGATTACTGCCAAAGACTTCTTCAGAAGCATGACTATAGGGACCATGCCCAAGATCGTGGAGTAGCGCCGCCACTAACACCACAGTACGGTGGGGTTCTAGGTAAGGATATTTAGCCACGATTATCTCAAAAGCCCGACGGGTCAGCGCCATTACCCCTAACGAATGCGTGAAGCGAGATCCCTCGGCTCCATGAAAAGTAAAGTAGGCGATGTCCAGTTGATGAATGCGCCGTAATCTCTGAAACTCAGGCGTATCAATCAGTTGAATCAATAATGACTCTGTGCGATCGCTACCATCAAGGGCGATCGCGCCATGAATAGGATCGTGATAAGTACGAGACTTGCCAAGGAACATATCTACACTTTAAGAAATAAGGCTGTGACTCAAATCACATCACAAAGATTAAAGTTATCATAAGTTGATTAGTGATAGTTCAATGGGCTGAACAGTCATTTAAGAAATACATAGAAATAGATAGTTGCTACTTCAGGCTGATTTGTACAAGGCTAGGTAGTATGAAAGGCAAACTAAACCGCAAATTGAACTATAAATTAAACTACGGTAGTTTTGTTTCGATCGCACAGTTAACAGATATCCATTTGTTTGCAGGTATCGAAGAATCTTTGGTGGGCATTGAAACTGAAGCTTCTTTTCAAGAGACTTTGGCGACAGTCAAAAAAACTTTACCACAGATTGATTTTCTACTCTTAACGGGAGACTTAACCCAAGACGGAAGTGCAGAATCCTATGATCGCCTACGCCGATCTCTAGACCGTTTTGGAATTCACTCCTATTGTCTAGCAGGCAATCATGATGATTTAGCACTGATGAAAGCCAACTTGCCTAGCGAATATGTCCATCTCAGCCGTGCTGTCGATGTTGGCAAATGGCGGATTTTGTTACTTAGTTCCGTTGTCGTTGGTGCAGTGCATGGTTATCTCGCAACTTCAGAATTAACATGGCTCAACGAAACCTTACAAGCTTATCCTGATCGCCCTACCTTAATTGCCTTTCACCATCCCGCCGTTTCTCTCGGTTCATGCTGGATCGATAGTATTTGTCTAGAAAATCAAGATGAATTTTGGGCGATCTGCGATCGCCATCCGCAAGTGGAAGTTGTCGTCAATGGTCACGCCCATCAAGAATTTGACCAAATTCATGACACTCCCCACAACTCAGTCCGATGTCTAGTTACACCTTCAACTTGTGTGCAGTTTCAGCCACAAAATCAAAAGTTCCAAATCGATAATCAACCGCCTGGATTCCGTCTTTTACGGCTTTATCCCAATGGTGAAATGGAAACAGAAGTGCATCGTCTTAAGGTTGGCAGCTTCCATCCTGACCTCGCGGCAGTAGGTTATTAGCCAGATAAAAGCTTAAAAGTGCTGCGAAGCGGCATTTTTAAACTTTCAGCGCAAAGCGCTATTGATTATCGCCAAAATTTAATCATTTGATTACCACCTTTTTGCAGTTCATAAGCGACCTCAATGATTTCTGATTTAATTCCTTCTTGCGCGAGTGCGGTGCGGATGGGATCGATGTATGGCGATCGCTCTTGAGCCAGTGTTAACAGGGGAAATATCCTTACTTCGTCAGCAAGTCTACATAAATCGCGGATTGAGTCCAAATGGAATTCATAGCTCAAATGGTCAGAATAGAGAAATAGAAAATGTGAGCATAGGGCTAATTCAAAATAGCGATCGGGGAATTCTTCTTGAGAACCAATGATCGGCAGTTCGGCAACAACATAACGATCCTCGGTTTTGCCTTTCTCAAAATCTGCTAGAAATAAAGCGATCGCTTTTTCGCGATTAGCTCGCAAGTCTTCGGGGGATTTGTGATAACTCCAAACCCAATTATTTGGTGTATTGCGAACCTGTTCGATAATGTTGTCCACACAAGCATCAAAACGGCTTTTTATTTCTTCTCCCGTAAATTGATAAATCGGATCAACGGAAAACACTTGATACCCTTCGGCGGTCATCTCTGCATTAAAACTAGCGGGTCCATCGGCAAGGCAAATGATAAATTTGAGGCGATCGTGGATCGTGAGCGCAAACATCCGCTCATATTCATCCATTGACCTACCAAACGGCACAATTTGATCTAATACCATCATGATTTAGTTCGCCCTCTGGAAAAATACTAGTGTGTAAATAAAGTGGCGCAACGCGCCACTTTATTTACTTCAATTTGACTAAGACCAGTCATCCTGATCTTCTTCTTTCCCCATATAGACCTTACCGATCGCATGAATCTCTCTGGTTTTGGCAAATAGAGCTTCTTCGGTAAATTGCCAATTATGCATCGCTTTAACGAGATCTGCTTGAATATCACGCGCTCCTACAAAATCTCGGTAACGCACGAGCAACCGCGCCAGATCGGCACAACCGCGATTACTTGGTACGGTTTGAGCCAATAACTCATTTAGGATTTGGCGATCTTTGGTGTATTGGGGATGTCTTTGGTCTTTAGATTCTGCCATAGCTTTAAAAACAAATTAAAAATAAAAAAGGCGCTCTGCGCCTTTTTTATTTAATTTCTGAGGATGATTACTTGATCGCCAGTAACAGGACTCCGCGCAATCAGATGGTTTTCAGCATCAGCAACCAATAGCTTTTTGAAATTGAGCGATCGCGATTGAGTTTGCAAATCAGTTACCAATTGATTTTGCTGCGCTGGCTCAAGCTGATACCAACCATCATTTAGCGCCACAATCAAGCGTCCGCGCTTAAAGTTAGGCTGGATCGAACCGAGCAATGTTTCACCATATTGGCTTGCAACTTCAGTGACTTGAGTTTGGATTTTAGCGATCGCAATTTGCTCAGCCGTCAGAGGCGCTTCAGTGGGTTGTTGATCGGCTTTTACAGCATTATTTGCTGAAGGTGCAGATAGCGGTTGCTTCTGGTTAAGGGCGCTAATGGGAGCGGGATTAGTTGCCACCTTCTTCAGGTTTTGACTATGGGCGTGAGATGGCTTGAGAATCAGCACCAGAGAAAATAGGGTGACTAAGGCGATCGTGCCAGCCCGCTTATCGACAATCTGCTTCACTTCAGCCGAAAGGGGAACCTCACCTGCGATCCCGCTCATCGATCGCCAAATTGGTGCTGTAGCTGTGACCGTCTGTTTCCAAGCGTCATTGGATTGCAGCTTTTCCCAAGAATTAACCAGCGAAGGAGTTGCCGCCGCTTTAGTCGAAGCTTTTTGCCAAATATTGGTGGCGATCGGATCGAGCTTGTTTACGGAAAACTGTAAAAACTGTAAAACTTTCGGTGTCACTTGCTCCTTCACAAATTTCCAAGCAATTCCAAATTCTTGCCTAACCTGAATTGCCAATGGTGAATTAAAAATATCATCTTCAGCGCCAGCATTCAGTAACGCCGCCACATCACCATTTGCGTCTAGATCTGTTGAGTTAGTCGTTGTGTTGCTGAGACTTTTTTGAAGATTTGTTAAGGCAATAATCAAAACACCAATGGTCTTAGCCGAAAGCGATCGCCCAATCTCCAGTGCTTTTTCCAATGCGGAATCAGGCGCGGCTTTGGCGGATTTCTCGCTGGAGTCACTGCTGACACTAGCCTCGGCAGTAGTTAATTTTGTTTGCAGGGTACGCAGTGCAGGCAGCAAACTTTTAACGAGCTGAAGCAATAGCGCCTGTAACTGGGGCTGCACTTTCGTCCAAGTTTGTCCAACTTGCTGCGAAAGGCGATCAATTACCTCTTTGGTTTTATTCTCTGTCATACCTGCCTCCTATCACAATTCACACGGTTGTCATGAAAAGTATCACAAATTATGCAGCGACATTAACATATCTTGCGTTGCTTCTCAGGATTGGCTTAATAAAACC
>JANMFC010000340.1:0-3373 GCA_031377675.1 Pseudanabaena sp. OTE_70b_metabat_355
CTCAAGCGATCGCATCTCCTTATAAGCAATCACCAAAAAATTCCCCGACCCACAAGCAGGATCAAACACCCGAATCTTCGCCATCCGTAGCCGCAAATTTAACAACTTACGCCCATTGTCTCCCGCCAACCCTAACTGAGCGCGTAAATCATCCAAAAACAACGGATTCAGCACCTTCAGGATATTCGGCACACTCGTATAGTGCATCCCCAACGCCCCGCGCTCCTCCTCATCCGCCACCGCCTGAATCATCGACCCAAAAATATCAGGATTAATCCGCTTCCAGTCCAAATTGCCAATATGCAACAAATACGATCGCGCAATCTTACTAAAACGGGGAACTTGCCCCTCACCCCCAAACAGCCCACCATTCACATAAGGAAAAACATTTGCCCAACTTTTAACCCCTGCCCCATCCCGCCGATCCAAAGGAGTCGCCATCGCCCGAAACAACTCCGCCAAAACCTCATGGGTATTTTCACCATCACTCATCTGCGCGATCGTCTGCGTAAACAACCCATCGCCATGAAAAATATTCGTATCCTCCGCAAAAAAGCAGAAAATCAACCGCGCCATAAAATGATTAAAATCTTCACGGCGATCGCCCTTATCCCAATCAGGATTGTCCTTTAGCAACTCCACATACAGCCGATTTAGCCGCCCCGTTGCCTTAATATCAAACGCATTTTCCCGAATTTGCTTAACCGTCGTAATCCCTGCCAACGGCAAGAAAAAGCCAAAATGATCCGCAAATGCTGAATATGAACAAGCGATCGTCTCCCCATCCACCAAATTCTCCGACTCAAAGCTCAAACCATCCGTCGCCAGAATAAACTTCGCTTTGTGCTTGGTAGTTGCGGGACTTTTCCGCAAAGCCGTCAAAGTTGCCGATACATCACCCTCAGCACAAGCCTTGATATGGATATTATTCCGTTGCAGCACCCCACCCACATCAGACTGATTCGAGCTACTCTGCTCACTCCTGAGCCGTTTGAGCGTAGTCGCCTTATTGCCAAAAGCTTCTAGAAACGCAAAAGGAAACTCCTCTGCATCAAAGGTTGCTTCCGCCAACCTAGAAACCGCTTCTTCAATTTCGACCGCATTCATACGTTAAAATGATCAATTTTTCACTAACACCATAATCCGATTTACCGCATCCTGCACAAATGCTTTGAGAAACTCATCGCGGCGATTTAGTTGAAACTGGCGTTGCACCACTTCCGCAATACCACCATCACCCCAATCGCGATCGCGACTGAAATATTCAATAAAACTCTTACCCGCAATCCGAGTCAGATAAGCAGCCGTCACCGATTGGATAGTCGCTTTGAGAACTAATCCGACTACCGTGACCGAAATTACCGTAGTGATGATTTGGACTACACCCTTGACGATGCCAAGACTAACGAGAGTGCGGGTGAGAGAATTCGCTAACTCTTTACCGCGATCAATATTGATTTCGCAGCCATAGACCTTACCAATTTCCACCACCATTTGAGCATTAATCGCGGCAGTTGCTAGCATATCGACAACGGGTAATGGTGTAGCAAATACCACTCCCACCACTAACCATTGGAATTTCTCAACGACCTTTTCCGCCTCCATTTGTTGCTGTTGCGACAGCGCTTCACGGGTTTCTTCGGTTAGACGTTGCGATCGCAATAACACATTATCCGCAACCAGTTCATCACCTTCATAACTAAGAATATCGAGAATCCGCGCTAGGATTGGTTGGATTTTCGGTTTAGGATTAATCACCTCACCTGACTCTACGGTTATCGGTGCAGGACTGGCGGCGATCGCTACGACATCTTCGGGAGCGATAAAATCTAATACTCTTGACCGCAAACTGGTCTGTACCATTTCGCGATCACTTTTAGTCAAACGATCAATTTTATTAAAAGCAAGAATCGTGCGTTTACCAATTTCGGCAAGAGCTTTGAGAACTTCAAATTCCGATCGCCGTAAATCATCATCGACTACAAATACAATCAAATCCGCTTCCGTGGCAATTTGTCGGGCCTCTTGTTCGCGATCGCCTCCCACCGCACTTGCCTCCAATATGCCAGGACAATCGGTAATTTGCATAGGAACATCCAAATTGGGAAATCTCACGGGTGCATAAACTTTACCGATTTGAGTTGTTCCCATCGTTGCGCCGACTTCTCCTTTAGGCTCAATCTTTTTAGGCTCAAGCGCTTGCAGCGAGAGATCTAATAATCCATTCACTAATGAAGTTTTACCTGCGGAACCAACTCCAAACACAACTACGCGCAATTCTTGACGAATAAAATTCTGTTTGAGTTGTTCTGTCTGCTCAGCCAGCGATCGGCGCATTACCTCATCTTGGATCTGCTCAACTTGTTTTTCTAAAGCTTCCAGACTATCTTGAGCTGCTTCAATCTTATCGGTGGGAGCTTCAGGAATTGGACGTGGCTTGGATGGTTCCGATTGAAATAGGCGCAAGTATCGCCAGAGGACAAAAAATAATCCTGCCAATAGACCAATCACCAACAGCACCACAAATCCACCCAAAATTGGCGAAGATGTGGCGACAAGTTGATAGATTTGAATAATGCGATCGAGTAAGGGAACGATAAACGAAATTGCTAGCCCTGAACAGCCTAAAACAAGTAGCGATCGCAACCAAGGAAATCGATTTCTCATCGGTTTACGAGGGATATGGTGAAACAGCGTAATCGAGAGAAAAGTTTAAAAGTGCCGCTTTGCGGCACTTTTAAACTTTTCTCTGGTTTTGATTTTAGCGCAAAGCGCTGTATGAACTTGATGATCGATGAGTAAGGCGTGTTATACAATACTTAAAGCTTTTTGAATGGTCGAGTTTGATCTATGCAAGTTTGGGTATTGCTGTTTAACGCTAACACCGATAACGAGGGTATCTACACTCTAGAAATTGAGGGCGACAACATTATTGTTGCCTTTGAGCAGGAAGATGATGCCATTCGTTATGCTGGGCTACTCGAAGCCCAAGATTTTTTGTCGCCCACGGTTGAACGCATCGACAAGGAAGATTTAGAAGAATTTTGTCGTGAAGCCAATTATGACTTAAACATCGTGCCGACTGAGGCGCTTCTAGTCCCGCCTGAAAAAAATGTTGATAAAACTAATTGGGATAGCGATCGCGACAAAAGCAATAACAAAGGTAATTTTGAGCCAGAGGATGAGGTTGCAGTCGAAGATCCCGTAATTGCGATGATGCGCCGTCGGCTAGAAAATTTACTTTAAAGAATAGAGTTGGGGCGCGAAGCGCCCTAATTCTATTGCTTCTTCACGTTAGAGTTTATTCTAGGGACTATTAAAATGACAGATTTACCTTCTAATACTTTGTCCAGCGAAATTACTAAGTTTGAAC
>JANMFC010000355.1:0-4954 GCA_031377675.1 Pseudanabaena sp. OTE_70b_metabat_355
ATCAAGCCTAAAAAACATGGGCGTTTACCTAAAAGCATTTTTCGCCTTGGTTTTGATTTCCTCCGTGATATCATCTTTGACCTTCATCTCAATTCCCAAGCTTTCTTCAACTCCATTAAATTTTTGTCCTGTACTTAGGTATGAATCAGTTAATGTTATGAATGATTCGAGCTTCAGACGATCCCCTTGTAGGGGCTTAGCATTCCCACAGAAATCTATAAGTTTTCAGATAATTTTAAATTGGGAATGCTAAGCCCTAAACTCGCAACGCAGGGACAATTTATCGATGAAAGCACAAAGGGTTGAGCATTTGCATTGCGAGATAATTGGTGGGGAGTATAAAAGTACTGGCGCAAATGCTCAACCCCTACAAGTTTGCATTTATAGAGATTTGAAAGCATGAATAAATTATGACGCTAATATGAATCATCTATTGCAGCTTATTCCCTACACCGAGGGATCGGGAAAATTTCAGATGGAGACTGATAATTCTTTACTCGATCGCCATAGCCAAGCCTCAAATCAAGACCTAGAGTCATCATCAATCTTAAGATTTTATCGTTGGACACCGCCAGCAATTTCACTAGGGTTTCATCAGAAGCAATATCCCGATCGCTGGAATGCGATCGCTGAGCAGCATCACCTTGATATCGTGCAGCGTCCCAGTGGCGGTCGCGCCGTTTTACATAAAGGCGATCTAACTTATTCAGTAATTACTCATGTCAATAGCAATGGACATAAGCGATCGCATCGAGAGGTTTACGAACACATTTGTCAATTTTTAATTGATGGTTTTGAAAAACTCGGTATTTCTCTAACCTATGGACAAGCGGGGCGTGGCTATATTCATAATCCCAGTTGTTTCTCGACCGCCACTAATGCCGATCTGGTGATTGCCGATGGACGGAAATTGATTGGCAGCGCCCAAGTCTACCGCCACAATTCAGTTTTACAGCATGGTTCAATTGCGATCGCGCCAGATCATGGCTTACTCAAGAAGCTCTTTCAAACAGAAGTTCCGATTGTTGGGTATCAAGAATTAGCAAAAAATCTTGATCGCAATGATCAAGATTTAGTCGATGAACTCATCGCTGTTTTATCTGAGTCAGCGCAACAACTATAGACAAAGTTATGAAAGTGCCGCTTTGCGGCACTTTCATAACTTTCTATGATTTTTAAGTCAACGCAAAGCGTTGTAGGGTATAGAATGAATCTAGCTAAACCCTAAACATAGGATCGATCCCCAAGGAGTTGAAAGAAAATATGCAACCAGTTATTTTTCCAGGTTCAGCAGTGCGTGTTGTAAACGAAGGCGATACATACTATGGGTTTCAAGGACAGGTACAGCGTGTAACCGATGGTCGAGTTGCAGTGATTTTTAGTGGCGGTAACTGGGAAAAGATGGTGTCATTTCGCGCTACTGAATTAGAACTGATAGATACCACCGTTAGCGCTAAGGCTAAGAAAAAATAATCTTCATGAGCAAGGAGCTTGTATAGGTGCTGTGACAAATTCACCGACTCCAGATCGGTCAGAGCGATCAAAAACCAGTTTAGACAAATCGTCTGGCAACTCTAGCCCAGCGAAACTTTCGGCCGTGACAGTGATTGTTCGGAGTTTTTGTCTGGGGATGAGTGCGATCGCTGGGATTGGTATTGGCTTAGCGATCGCCTGTGAGCGCCCAGATCTGGTCTGGCAACCTTCGTTAAATTTCTTAAATTACAAAAAGCAGCAATTTACCCTGTCGTCAGAAGCTTTATTTGAAGTTGACAAAGCCAATATTCGCACCGAAAGTTTTCGACTGCTAGATGAAATCGCCGCACAATTGCCATTGACTAAAGGAAAGCGGGTCAGGATTGCGGGTCATACGGACTTAAATAGTGCCTCAAGTGGTGCAGGCGATGAACTAACACTTTCTTATTTTCGAGCGAGTGCAGTCAAGGATTATTTGGCAAGACTACGGGGCGAGCAAACCTATTATTGGATGGTGGTTGGTTATGGCGCTAGTCGTCCTCTAATTACTAGAGCTAATAATGGTAATAGTAATGCTAATAATAAAAGTAGCCGCCGTATCGAGATTTTTGTAGAAGATTAAATATGCAAATAACTTTTCTCGGTACTAGTTCGGGTGTGCCTACACGCGGACGGAATGTGTCTAGTGTGGCGGTACGTTTACCTCAACGTGCTGAGGTTTGGCTGTTAGATTGTGGTGAGGCAACTCAACACCAGTTATTACGCAGTGATGTCAAGATTAGCCAAATCACGAAAATTTTCGTCACCCACATGCATGGCGATCATATTTTTGGATTGCCAGGATTGCTAGCCAGTTGTGGGATGGCGGGGAATGTTAGCCATATTGATATCTACGGACCAATTGGTTTAGGTGAATATCTTGATGCTTGTTTGCGCTATAGCGAGACGCGGCTTTCCTATTCGATCAAGGTGCATAAAGTCAAAACTGGGCTAGTTTGTGAGGATTCAGAGTTTTACATGATGGCAGCGCCACTAAAACATAAGGTAACGGCTCACGGCTTTCGTCTGGTAGAACGCGATCGCGCAGGTAAGTTTGATGTCGATAAGGCGATCGCGATGAATATTCCCCCAGGTCCAGTTTTTGGAGAACTGAAGCAGGGCAAGGTGGTGACATTACCTGACGGACGCAAAATCGATGGTAAACAGTTTTGTGGCGCTCCCCAGATTGGCAGAAAGATCGCCTACTGTACGGATACAATTTTTTGTGATAGTTCGGTGGAGTTGGCGCACAATGCAGATGTGCTAATCCATGAGTCAACTTTTGCCCATCAAGATTCGGATATGGCTTTTCAGCGTTTGCATTCCACTAGCACGATGGCGGCGCAGGTGGCGCTCTTAGCCAATGTCAAGCAGTTAATTTTGACCCATTTTAGTCCCCGCTATGCCCCAGGTAATGCGATTTTGTTAGAGGATCTGGTCAACGAGGCAAGAATGATTTTTGCTAATACAATTCCTGCCCACGATTTCATGACCTACGAGATCACTCCTGCTCAACTTTAAAAAATGTAGGTACAGTTCATGAACCGCGCCTGCTCAATTTAAAAACCGTAGGGGCAGTTCATGAACTGCCCCTACGGTTTTTAAATTGACGGGTTAAAATTGACGGCGGGAAAAGATGAGAATCGAGATGGCTAGGACTAACAAGGCATAACTCAAGATATACACGCCATTGTTAAACATATCTAGCAAACTCGGTAAAATGTTATAAACCGCCTCATTTTTGAGATTTGCGCGAGATAAATCAGGCAAAATCATATAAAAAGTGCGCGTGATTAGTTGAAAACTAGGGTTTTTAGAAATTTCACCCAGTAATAATAAATCGCGGCTAAAGTTGCCGATCAAATAGGCGGCGAGGGTGAGGAGCGAGGCAATCAGTGAGCCTGTAAATGTGCCGAAGAAAATCGCGATCGCCCCTAACAGCATGATCTGCCAAAAGATAAAAAAGTTGGCGGTGAGAATCGCGGGAATGGGAATGGGAATCTGTTTAATTGCCATCAGTAGGCAAAAAATGATCGTCATAATCGCCACTAGCGCTCCGACCACGGCACTTAGTCCCAAATGCTTACCCAACACAAACTCGGCTCGATGCATGGGTTTGGCAATCAGAATAAAGATCGTGCGCTTGTCAATTTCTTTATTAATCAGGTTTGTGCCGACTAAGACGGCGACCAGCAAACTCACCACTTCGATCGCGGCGATACCAGTATCCACGATCATTTTTGCCGATGAGTCATAGGAAAACTCTGGCAACATGATCATCGCTGACACGAGGATCAGCGTATATAGCAACGATAAGTAAAGCACCTGTTCGCGCACGGTTTCGCGAAATACATTGCTGGCGATCGCCCAAATGCGACCTAAACTTAGACTCAAATTTAAGCTCAAGTTCATAGGTCCAATAAATCCTCAAAAGTCCTAATATATTTGTATTTTAACGTAATGAATGACTACCAAACAACGCTAACCTTTATCCAAAAATTAACCCAAGAGGTGGGCGATCGCCTGCTTGCTGATTTTGAACAATCAAGGGTGGCGATCGCCAAAGATGACGGCAGCCTTGTCACTAAAAGCGATCGCTGGGCGGACGCATATATCAAAGCGGCGCTGCTAAAAGAATTTCCTGAATATGGTGTTTTGTCCGAAGAATCAGATCAAACTTTGGGCGCTCAAGAATATGTGTGGGTGGTCGATCCCCTCGATGGGACAACTAACTTCGCGAGGGGGATTCCGATTTGGGGAATTGCGATCGCCCTGCTACATCAAGGTACGCCCATATTTGGCTATGTAGCAATGCCGCCATTACGTCAAAATATCTATGGATGGCTAAACGGATCGGGGAAGACGAATAATTCAGCCGCATTTTTTAATGGTGTACCGATTCATTTGCCTGAAATTTCGCCCGACCCTGATGCGCTTGGCAATTACTTTTTTAGTTCTTGTTCACGCAGTCTCGAAAAAATGGGGCGATCGCAATTCCCGTTTAAACTGCGGATGCTCGGTGTGGCAAGTTATAACATCGTGACTGTGGCGCTCGGTTCTACAATTGGGGCGATCGAAGCCACTCCCAAAATTTGGGATATCGCCGCCGTATGGGTCATTCTTAAGGCGATCGGCGCGATTTGGATTCCCTTGGAAAAGTCTTCGGAACTATCTCCAGAGATATTTCCACTACAAATCGGTAAAGACTATAGCCAGCAAAATTTTCCCACTTTGGTAGTCAGTCATTCTCAGCTTGTAGATGTTATTGAAATGATTGTTTTTAAGTAGGGCTTGCTGAAAAAGTCGCCAATTCAAGGATGAAATGCAACGCCTAGAGATCTTTGCATAAAGGGACTCATAAGGATATTCTGATATTAATCACAACCATCAGGAAATCCTCATGAGCTTTAAACATCTTACCAGCACAGAACGAAGCGAACTG
>JANMFC010000359.1:0-2982 GCA_031377675.1 Pseudanabaena sp. OTE_70b_metabat_355
AAAACCTTTAATCCCAGCATGTTGATAAATACCTCTAGTCCAACGGGGAACAGGAACGAACTTAGATAAAAACTTATGAGGACGAGAGCCAGTTAATATCCACCAAGTCGTATCGCCCCAAGCGACAATCAGCACAACCCACAACCAAGGCAAACCGAGCAAGACATAACAAAAGAAAAACAAAGCGAGACTGATAAGAATCCATGGGAAAACCAATTCAGAGGGAAAAGGACCAATTTTAGGACTTGCCCCAAGGATTTGATTTACTCTGCGAAACTCATGGTCATTGGACACGATCGACCAACCTACTTAACCAGTAATGAGCTTCGCAAGGATATCGCCCAGCGTAACCGTGACCACCAGAATTAGAGGGATACGAGCAAGTTGCTGCCAATCATCATCATTTCTCGCCGATTGAATGACCCTAACCAGAGAAATGCCCAGATAGATGATAAATATCGCTCTTAAAACATTAAAGACAATCGATACAGCGTTACTGCCACCAGTACCACCACCAATATTAAATTTGCTTGAAAGCCAAGTTTCCGTAGTTTGGAAGAACTGAGCGTGAGCAGGCTCAACGGACAAGACAAACAGCATTCCAATCAAAAATCCAACGCCCGTTCCCAGAATCAGAGTGGAATAGAATTTATTGTTGCGAGTGTATTTAAGAATCACCTGATACATGCCCAACAAGGTTTTTGGCTCAGACAGCAAAAAGCCAATTAACAATAAAATCGCAGTAAAAAATAACCCTTTAAGGCAAGCCATAAGGGAGCAAACTAAAAACAAATAGGTCATGATACCTGTAACTTAATGTGCGCGAAAAACTATAGTTATTAGAGTCCGTAGAGGAATGAGTGTCTTGGAAACTTCTAGCAACGTAGTTAACGAAGCAACCATAAAAGATATTGATTTACCTATCAATGCTTTTTGTATAAATTGTATATAAATTGTTCACAAAAGTTTATATATTATGTTTGATCTCTAATAAATTACAATTTTAGATTGTTTTTATGAATTTGCCAGTATTGGACTGTTAAAGTGCGATCAACGTATTTACGATTTTTTTCGTTGCCATGCAATAAACACTTGCTATATCTCATTAACTGACCAGTCATTTATATATAGTCATCACATCTTTTAATCATTATATAAATACATCAAGATGTAATGACATCTTGATGTATTTAACAATTTCTCAGAAATAGACAAGTCACTATAGTTGATAAATTCAAAAAGTATTTATGTAATCAATTAAACATATGATTAAGTATTGATGTAAATACATAATGACACCAAGACTTAATCATATGTTTAACTTTAAGCTTTTAATTGCACTTTCAATTCGCAACAAAATTTCATATCACTACCCATGCTGAGCCATGTGGAGATGATCGCCGAATTTGCGTGATAGTGATATAGGCGATCGCAACTGGCAACAAAAAAGCAACCTAGCCAATCGGTTAAGGTTTCTTTTCAATTTACTTTGCACTTTACTTTATCAATAAAGTACTTTGTACATAAAGGAAGTGGTTAACGTAGGGGGCAACGCACGAAAAGCAACAACGTAAGCCCAACCGCTACAGTGGATACGGGTAGAGACATAGCGAAGCAGTGAGTATTTAGACTTAATCCTTACTACCTAACCCGATTAGCATTTAGATATTCATCAAGATACAGAGGCGATTATGTACTTAGATGGAAGACATATTATAAAAAACTGAGTAATGTTAATAACAACAAGAAATCGCTTCCAACACTAGGATTCATTAACAATAGATGAACTAAGTAGTAAGGCAGCGCACAACATATAAAAATTACAAGCCAGTCACATTGTAGGCATTCAAGGATCGCCTCTGTGACTGGCTTAAATTTTGCTTTGAAATTAATGTGCCTCCAGCAGCAACACAGCCTACTCCAAACCCTGCGGCAACAGCACAGCCTCAGACGACGACAAGTCCACGTCCTGCCAATTAACTATCATGTAGCTACCCCAAAAAGCATTTAGTTGTACTCACCAGGAATATCATTTTTTCTAACAGTAACCCTGTCAACCTTCTGACCTGACATTCTCAATAACTCATCACCTGAAAATTCAAAACCAAGCTTTAGTGCTATTCGTGCAACATCATCTGCGGTTGATGCTGCGACCACCTCATTTTTAAGTTCAGGTTCAGACTGCATTTTCTTTAAAAATGCTTCGATTTGCTCAAAAGCCATATTTTAAATTCCTATTCTCGCTAGCTACTCGTAGAAAAACAGCAGTATATTCTTTAAGACTAGCAGCACAAGGGTATCAAGATTCAGGGGAAAAATAATTATCGCGACGCACTGCTCTTCATTCGGAATATAGAAAAGAAGCCTTAACCGATTGGCTAGGGTTTCTTTTATTTAACAAAGTCCAACATAGCTAAACTTCCTTTAATCCCATATCCGCGATCGCATCAGCACTAATATCACCTATCAGATTGCATATCAGGCAATTCCGTAAATCAGCATCTAAATTTTCTAAATACTCCTGTCTTGTTGCTGAATCCACAACTTCACCTCTTCAATACTCCTTGTCTTTCCGCCTAAATGGATGATGGCATGACAATTAGGACAAACTGGGCGAAGGTCGTAATTGGATCAACCTTGTACTCTTCCTGAATTTCTGATAACGGCTTTAAGTGGTGTACATGGATAAATCCTTGCGCTACTAACCCAAATTTATCTTCAAAGTTGAAACGGCATTGGTCAGCTAATCGGGGATAAGCGCTGAAACGACCATTTCATGCCAACAAAAAGGGCGCAAATACGTCGATCACGCTTTAACTGTCCAGAGCCGTTGATGAATTCAGAGATTATTTATGTAATTACTTAAATATATGATTAAGTCTTGATGTAAATATATAATGACACCAAGACTTAATTTGATTAAGAAATGAAAATTAAATAACTTGTGCATATAAAAACCAAAATCGTTTCGGCGGGCGAAGC
>JANMFC010000360.1:0-2971 GCA_031377675.1 Pseudanabaena sp. OTE_70b_metabat_355
GCTTCGCCCGCCCCAACAATTTTTGGTTTTAATAAATACTCGCTTCAAACTCATGCAACCTGATAATTGAAGTTAAACGTAGCCCATTGCTGCACATCTAACATCCATACATCACTGGGCTTAATTAAATTACCCAGATCATTGCCCAGTTCATTACCAAGCTCAGAAAATTTACCTGTGCGATCAAGATCTGTAAGTAGGGCTTGAGCGACTTGTAAAGGATTGGGAATGGCAATCAATCCATTAATAGATGAAGCCTGACGCTGTGACAATTCTAGCACCTTGGCAACCTCCAATAGAGGTGATCTACTAACTATAACTTGGACATCAACATTGCCCTGTGGCGCAGATATACCCCAATTCATCTTCGCTTTGGGATATGGAATCGTAAGAGTTTCAGAAGGTAAAATTACACCATCGCTAGCATAGGGTGTGGTGACAAAATTTGGGGTGAGAACCTTGCCACGGGGATCAAGGCAAAAAATTCTCGTGTACAAAGTCTTGTCGCTAAAGTTCTCAATCTGGCATTCAAGGCGATCGCCAATATTGATTGGCTTAGTCCGCACGATACTGCCCATCGCGTCGTTAACGGGAATATTTGCTGCACGGGCGGCTGATTTGCTAGCGATCGCCACAGAACGCTCGTCAATACCGACGATCGCTTTGATCGTAGCTCGGACATCAAGATGACTAGCGGATTGATTTTCGGTAGTGCGGATTAACTTAGCCGCCAGAAGACTTTCGAGAAAGCCTTGTAGTCTTTTGATCGCCGCGACCACGGATTCACCAACAGAACCAAAAGAACCAAGGATTGGCGTATGCCCAACCCTAAATAAGCCATAACTCGCCGATTGCACACCAAATAGACAATCGGCACATTGCTCGTTAGCATTGACCCCAAACATATTTGGCAAGGTCGAAAAGGCACTAGTGGCATCTATTCGTTCAATTTTGCTCAATCCAACATCAAGGGCGATCGCTAATTTAAGATTGTGAGAAATGGCGCGGATAGATTCTTGTAGTAAATCTCCTGATTCTAATTTGGGAATAGTACTGCGATCGCTTAAGACTTCTACTTTGCCATTAAATCCATTGCGAGATTTTAGTTGTACCGTAGTTTGCGAAGTTCCCTTTAGATTATCATTCCGATTGTTTTTCACATTCAGAATAGAACCAGCCATGTAATTACTTAAAATATCAATCGGTAAACCAGCCAGACAAACATCCGCATTTCGATGATCGCTATTAAGGCGATCGCTACTAATATTTGTCATCACACCATCAGCACCGAAGTCAGGAACTGGCAATAATGCAGCAAAAGTATTCGTGGGAATCTCTTTGGATTTTGCCCCATTAGTTTCCATCATCGCCATGATTTGTTTATCAATCGAGAGATTTTCATTATGAAAAACTCGGCGATCAAGATTAGTCGCCAGATTACTCATCACCGAATAAATTGTCGTGGCAGGGGTGATTTGCCACATTTGCTGCACTAAGGCGTAGGTAAATGCGCCACTGCTAAAACCAGACCATTGAGCATCGGCGCAAAGCATATCACCCGAAGCGGCCTGTAAGAATGCTCTAATCGAATTCGCAGCGATCGCCTGTTTTTCAATTAATGCTAATTCGGGTGGTAATTGCCAATCACTGCGCCCAATTCGCGATCGCAAGCGAAAATTACCGATAGCCGATACATTTGGATAATAAAATCCCGCATCAATGACACACAAAATCCGATCTGTCGCGATCGCTTGTAGCCCTTTGCGCCATTCTAATTCTGTAATATCTTGTATATTCTCCAGATTTTGAGGCAAACCACTATCAACAGGAACCAGCGTATTGTATTTACCAAGCCGCGAACCATGTCCGCTAAAGTGAACCAAAACTAAATCATCAGGTAAAGTTTGGGCGGTCAAATGTTCAGTGATCGCTTCAGTGATGTTGTGACGAGTCGCCTCGCGATCGGTGAGCGTAACAATATCCTGCGGCGCAAATCCGAATCGATAAATTAGGAGTTCTTTTTGCAACTCCACATCATTAACACAACCATGTAATGGCAGCCATCCATTTGCCGAATAATTTGCCGAAGAGTTTTGCGAAGAATTTGATAAACCATCTTCTTTTGCCTCGTACTGATTGATCCCAATCAATACGGCTTTTTTACGTTGCCCTGAAATCGTTGCTTGTTGTAAATACTGCTCGGCGGCAAGAGCCACGCGATCGCGATTTAGAAACTGCCAGCCGAATAGACTAGTTAGCCCTGCCTGTAAGAATTTTCGCCGCGCAATCCCCATACTAATACCGTGAATTCCTATGCTTTTTTGCGATCGCTACTTGAGATTTTACATCGACCAACCATTACTGGACAATGTTCCAGAATGAATTCGATCTAAGGCTCGCTTACCACCCCAGCGCTCGACAATGCGATCGTCATATTCATCAGCGATGTCCATCACCGCCTTGACTGATGACTCTAATTCCTTCATATCGCAAGTGGAGCCAACTATAGAATGTTCAAATAGAATTTCGTTATCAGGTGATATTCCAAAAGCACCAAAAATCATCTTGGCATTTTCTTCCAACAAGTACCGCATCAAATCTGGTTTTAACTCAGCACCAATCACCACATACGATCGCGTGTTAATGATCGCATCATCTTTATCCCAAGGAAAAACGAGAACTTCGATTAAAGCTGAACCGATAAATAGTCCTACTCCAGGAACGTCTTGACGAGCGCAGGGACATTTATCAAATATCTCTTGCATCCACGTCACTACTTTTTCATAACAGGCTTCTTGAGCAGTAGTTTGAAATTGCAAATTATTTGGCTCCTTGAGGTTTTAAGTATTCCAGAGAGAAGTTTTAAAATTAATGAAAAACGCCCCTGTAAAAATAAAACGGGGTTTTTTTTTTTATCAAAGCGCGGTATTGAGAATTAGTTTTTATTTTTTTTAGGAATAAAAAAAAAAGG
>JANMFC010000392.1:0-5662 GCA_031377675.1 Pseudanabaena sp. OTE_70b_metabat_355
CAGTACCAACAAGCGATCGCCTTTTACCAGCAGTCATTAGAAATCCAACAGGCGATTGGTAGCAAGAGGGGTGAAGCAAATGCTCTCGCTAATTTGGGCAATATTTACAATTCCCTAAGGCAGTACCAACAAGCGATCACCTTTTACCAGAAATCATTAGAAATTCAACAGGTGATCGGTGAAAAGAATGGTGAAGCTAATTCTCTCATGGGTTTGGGCAATGCTTACAATTACCTAGGGCAATACCAACAAGCGATTATCTTTTACAAGAAATCCTTAGAAATTCGACAGGCGATCGGTGACAAGAATGGTGAAGCAATTTCATTTATGAATCTTGGTGAGGCTTATCATCATATTTGGAAATTTAAGGAGGGATTTGTTGCCTTGAATAGAGCTAATAAACTCTTACAAGAACTTCAATTACCTCTAAATCCAAAAAAGTCTTATGCCAAGAGGCTTATATTAATCATTCGTTTTGCCCAGCGCGGTAAATGGCAAATTGCTCTATGTTTCTGCATCGGCTTATTTGCCTTCCCCTTATTTCTCGCGTACCTAGTCGCACTCCTCCTCTGGCGCTTAATCAAGGGAAAAGTAAAAAGATAAAAGGAAAAATTGGAGGTAAATCAAGACCGAGTAAAATGGAAAAAGTAAAAACTAGAGGTAAATCATGGAAACCATCACTATCGAAGTCGAACCAGAAATTGCTAGAGTGTATAAAGCATTCAAACCACAGAGCCAACAACAATTTCAAGCACTAATGACATCTATCTTGAAACGTTCATTAGAAGAATCCTTAGAAGATATTGTTGCCGATCTTAGAGACGAAGCCGAATCCAACGGACTAACCCCAGAAATACTAGAGAAACTTCTAGAAGATGAATAACCTACGCTTTGTCCTCGACACAAATGTGCTTATCAGTAGTATTTTGAGCAAAAATACACCACCTCAAAAACTATTTGATTACAGCATGGCTCATGGAATTATCTTAATGTCAGAAGCCACAGTCACAGAAATAACCGAAGTCCTCACCCGTAAAAAATTCGATCGCTATGCCCCATTAGTCAAACGCTCAAATTTTTTGCAAACCCTAGCATCCAAAATAGAAGCGATCAAGATCACTGAGGCAATAACCATCTGTCGAGACTCCAAAGACGATAAATTTCTGGAAGTAGCCGTAAATGGTAAAGCTGATTATTTGATAACAGGCGATCGCGATTTGCTAGTTCTCCATCCCTTTAGAAATATTCAGATTCTCACACCATCCGAATTTCTCACCAAAAATCCCTAAAACGACACAAACTCAAAATCAATTAACATTGAATTGTGTTTCGTTTGTTGAAACAGGTCATTTGATGAAAATGGCAAACCCATATCAGCATTTTTTTATACCGAACTAAGTAACCATCATGTTAATGACGATTGTCGCGATTCCTGAACCATTTCAAACATTGCTAACTTTTGCTCACCCGATTCTTATGTTTTTAACGCTGATTTTAGCGCTTTACGCAGGCTATGTAGGCTGGCAATATCGTAAAATTCGCAGCACCGATGGAGACGAGAAAAAAGCCTTGATCTCTAAGCGATACAACATTCTGCATCATCAACTAGGATCATTATTTTTGATATTGATGATAGCAGGGGCTGTGGGCGGCATGGCTGTGACCTACAACAACAATGGTAAGTTATTTGTGGGAGCGCATTTAATCGCAGGGTTAGGCTTGACCTTTTTAGCGGCTTTATCAGCAGCACTAGCACCGCTATTGCAACAGGGCAAGGAATGGGCGCGAAGTATCCATATTGCGGTGAATACCATATTAGTCGGCATTTTTGGATGGCAAGCTGTGACAGGATTTGAAATTGTGCAGAGGATTCTTGCCCAGATGGCAAAACCTGCATAAGATACACAAGAGGGCGCTTCGCGCCCTCTTGTGTCCTAAAGAAATCGCGATATTTGGATTTGCGCCCAAAAATTTTGAACGCGATCGCATGGACTTGCCGTTGCAAACCTTGGTTGCGCTTTAAACTTATCCAATAAAAAATGTCCCATCGGTGTCAACCGAAAACTATCAGTAATACCTTGACCATCCACCTCGCGGCGCAATATGCCCACCTGAATTAGCCATAGCAAAGAATTTTCCGTGAGGATTAAATTGGTCGAGCTGGTCAAATATTCATTTTTAAGCCCCTCTCCTCCCGCGATCGCCCTTAAGTTCACGCCTTGATTCGCCATATCAGCAAATAATTTCACCGTAAATGGCGCACAGCGCAAAGCTATTTCGGCACGTTGCAGTATTTGAGGGGCATATTCAGCAAATAACTTGGGTTGTAGGGTTTCGGTTGACATTGTGATTATTAAATAATTTATTTATGATTAAGTAAGTAAGATTAATTAAACGTAAGGGCAATTCATGAATTGCCCTTACGTTAGGTTCTTTTGCATAAGCCCTAAAAAAGATTAATCGTATTTTTTAGGATCTTTCTTTTCCTTTTTGTCGGCTGAATCTTTCTTAGGCTTTTTAGTCTCTTTATTTCCCTTTTGTTCTTTTCCCATGATCAACTCCATTAACCAATACAAGGACAGAAATAGGCAATGACTCACCTATTTGTAATATTCTAACTCAACCTAAATACAAGTTAAGGATCGGCGGCGCTTTGTGCCGCCGATCCTTAACGGTTCTTCACGCGCCTATTTTTTACTGTCATAATATTTATTGATCACTTTAAAAGAAAAGCCTTCCCCCTTAATCACCACACCTTCAAAGGGTTGCCCATTAATATCGGCTAAATCTTCATCATATTTCTTAATCAAATCCTCCGTCAAAGCTACATCTTTCTCAATGATTGGTATAAATGGCAGATCAAGCTCCTGACAAACGGATTCCACATAATGAGGTTCATTCGGGAATGTGTAACGCCTTTCCGTAATTAGATAAGCACTGAAAAAGAACAATCCTCGCTCCTGCTTGCTATGAGGATTATTATTGCTAGCCTGAATACCTTTGCCATAGCTTTCTCCCCTCAAGGCAAGATTAACGCCATATTTCTGACAGTAGCCACTTAGTTTTTCCTCTAAGTTATATCTCTTTACATGAGCCGTATAGGGATTCTGCTTGTCGAGATAATATTCCATCGTTCTACCACAAACGCCGAAATAGCCATCTTTATACAAAGCCGTAAAACTCTGTCCGTCTACCTTCAAAGATACATCAACTACTTTTCCCCAAAGGTCAGTCAAATCAATGTTTTGATATCTTTCTTCATCGGTTTTGGGAATAGAAAAAGGTAGAAATCCTTTGGCATCAAGCTGGACTGGTTGCGGAGCTTCATACTTGATAATTCCTAATAAATCAGCAACTTCCATTCCTTCACTTACTGCCAATCCATTGGGAAGTAAATCTAAACTTTCGACAATTCCATAGGACCACTCACCACGCAATCTCGCCGCTTTCACCCGATTCTTGGAGAATTTTTTATAGAACTCAGTCCAAGGGTGATTTGGTAGCACGGTGTCAGGCTGAATGAAAATTACCAAATCATCAACTTTGTATTTGTCTTTGGGGACAACACAGGTGAAACCCAACACTTGCGCTAGTTCAAGGCGATCGGCATTGGCATGAGGCTTAATAGTTTTGATTAATTCAATCGTAGCTAACTTCATAATTACTCCAATTATTTTGGTTAAAAAGGGTTGCTTCGCAGCCTTTTTTAACCGTTTACTGGTTGTCATGCTAGCGCAAAGCGCCCATGCAATCCTATAGGGTGAAGTGCAATCTAGGGCGATCACCTTATATTTAGGTAGTTAGAGGTTACTTGCATATAGCTGCTAGCACCTATAAGTCCAAGCCAGAGAGCGATCGCTATGATGTCTACCCAAAACCAAAAACCTCACTTGCTAAAAGCTCACGTTCCCAATGTATTTGCGATGGGAATGGCGTTGAAGCAAATGTATGAGATGGGGCGCAAGGATTTTGACTGCGAAAACTTTTCGGGAATGAAACTTTCCTGTTGTAAGCTGACTGCGATTAATTTGACCAGTGCTGATTTGCGAGATTCTGACCTCGACCTAACCGATTTAACTGGTGCGGATCTGCGTGGCGCAAATTTAGAGCGATCGACTATGAGCTTTACGAATTTAACCAATGCTGATTTGAGTAATGCGAATCTACGCGATGTGAATCTGGGGGGAGCAGATTTAACTGGCGCAATTTTGAGGGGAGCGTTTATGCAAAATGTGAATTTACGCGGGGCGAATCTGAGTAAGGCAAATCTTGAATTTGCCGATCTGCAAGGTGCAGACTTAACTGGAGCAAACTGCTCTGGTTGCAATCTCAGTTATGCCAATCTTCGCTGTGCCAATCTTGATGACGTGAATCTAACGGATGCAACACTCATAGAAGAGATTAAAAGTGCCGCGTCGCGGTATTTTTAATCTCTTCTATGGGTTTTATGGTTGCGCTGGCGCAACCGCTCTCGCCGCTTCCCGATCAACAGGTAAAATCAACGGCGTATTTTGACCGCCACCCAAAACAATGATTTTGGAGTTTGGCGACTGAGCTAACTTCTCACTAGCCTCGATCGCTCTCAGTTGTAACACCGCAGGCGTTAACCCATCCGCAAAGATTTTTTGAGCATCAGCACGACCTTTTGCCTCAATCCGCTTGCGATCAGCTTCCTGTGTCTCTTTTTCCAGTACAAACTTCATTTGTAAATTTTCCTGTTCAGCCTTTAATCGTTGCTGAATGGCAGCTTGCAAAGTTTCAGGAACTTTGACATTGCGGAGGAGCGCCTCATCGACAATAAAACCAAGGGGCGCTAGTTGCGATCGCAATTTATCGGCAAGCTTCAAACTAATTTCTTCGCGTTTAGTGGCATATACAGCTTCGGCAGGATAGCCAGAGATAATTTCTCGCGAAATTGAGCGAAATCTTGATATCAAAATCTCGCGTTCTTCAACACCAATATTTTGATAAATACTGGCCGCCTTAGCAGGATCAACTCGATATTGGATGCTGATATCAATTCCCAGCGCTAAGCCTTCTTTAGAAGTCGCGGCAATCTCTTCTTTGAGATCACGGATTCTGGTTGAGAACTGGATCACATCGGCGAAGGGATTAATTGGATGCACACCTGCTGGCAAAGTGTGATCGCTGACCCGACCTTGAAAATCTTCTACCCCCACGTTCCCCGCAGGGATAACCACAACGATCCGCGAAACTGCATAAAGGGTGGTCAATAGTCCAATCACTGCCGCGATCGCCTTGATTATTAGTTGGGTAGTACGGTTATCGACTAATTTTTTGCTACTAAAAAATACAATGATCGAGACAAGTGAGGCGATCGCGGAAATGATGAATGACATTTTATAGATCCTCTAAGATTTTTGATTCCCAATATCCAAATCTTACGCGCTCTTGGTTAAGCCCAAATTAACGAACCGCCATAGCTATTCAGGCGATCGCCTTGAACTCAGCACGAATATCTCTCATTCACTAACCCACATTCCGCTCGTAATGGAAGGGAAAAAACAATTAAGAAACAGGCACAGGGAGGAGATAGTAGCTTTGGCAGGCAAGAGAAAAGAAATTTAAAATACGAAGACGAAGAGCCGACAAATTAACAATTTGAGTGACACCATGAATGGAGACTAAATGAACCGCCATA
>JANMFC010000405.1:0-2004 GCA_031377675.1 Pseudanabaena sp. OTE_70b_metabat_355
CCGTGTACACACAAGTCCTAAAACCTAGTCCAGTCAACAATTAATCGCCCCCTAGCCCCCAATTTTGGGGGAACAAGAAAATAAAATTCTTTCAAAGTCCCCCAAAATTGGGGGATTTAGGGGGCTTAGATCAATCGAAACGTAGACAGTTAGACTTTGGTTATTTAATCAACATCAACTTTAAAGTTGCAGGCTTAGCCAAATCGCCCTCAAACAAAATTTTGCAATTAGCATGAAGATGTCTGGCAATGTGATACAAAGCCTCAACTTCATCAGGAGCATCAATTTGTGTCGCAATTTCTGCCAATGACAATGAAATCGTTGAAGCCTTCAACACCGCAACCAGTTTTTTTTGCAATGCTAATACCTTTGCGCCAGCTTTTTTCCCAGCTTCTACACCAGGTTGATGATAGGCATTGATATTTACCAGCGAAGCATAGAAGCTGACGGCGCGTTCATACAAAGCAATTAAAGCGCCAATCGTAAGCTCAGAAACTACGGGGATCGTGACGGTAATTGAGTCTCTGCCATTTTCATAAAGTGCGCTACGAGTACCTTGCAAGAAACCTAGCAAATAATCGCCTGTAACCACACCTTCTTCAACTTCGGGGTGCATTTTTGCCGAATCTTGCAGAACTTCGATAAAGGTCGCAAAAAAGTTGGGGACACCTTCGCGCAATTGCTGCACATAGGCATGTTGATCAGTGGAACCCTTGTTGCCATATACCGCGATTCCTTGATAAACAGTGTTGCCATCAAGATCCTGTTCTTTGCCAAGGGATTCCATCACCAGTTGTTGGAGATAGCGGCTAAATAGTAGCAACCGATCCTTGTAGGGTAAGACCACCATATCTTTTTCGCCTTTGCCATTACCTGTGTAATACCAAGCCATAGCTAGTAAGGCGGCGGGATTTTGACGAATATCTTCGATGCGCGTGGCGGCATCCATTAAACTTGCGCCACGGAGCATAGCGCGAATATCAACGCCTTGCAAAGCGGCTGGCACTAGCCCCACTGCCGATAGTTCGGAAGTGCGTCCACCAATCCAGTCATACATCGGAAACTGATCCAACCAACCATTAGCGATCGCATATTTTTCCAATGCACTACCAACACCTGTAATCGCGATCGCCTGTTTTGCAAAGTCCAAACCTGCATTTTTAAAAGCAAACTCCACCTCTTTCATGGCATTGGTGGGTTCAGGTGTGCCACCCGACTTAGAAATCACTAATACTAAGGTCGTGCTGAGGCGATCGCCTAACAAATCCAACACCAAATCAATGCCATCGGGATCGGAATTATCGATAAAACTGATTTTTAATGGTACATCAGCCTTAGCAAGGGCTTGAGCCACAAATTGAGGACCAAGTGCCGAGCCGCCGATACCAATTGACAAAATATCGGTAAACTTTGTAGCCGCAGGTGGATGAATAAGCCCTGCATGAATTTTTTGCGTAAAATCTTCGATACGATCAATTGTCTCGGTAATATCCTTACGAAGTTCATCCGTAGGCGCAAGTTCAGGCGATCGCAACCAATAATGCCCCACCATGCGCTCCTCATCAGGATTGGCGATCGCGCCCAACTCCAGCGCCTTCATATCGTCAAAAGCCTTGACAAACTTAGGTTGCATTTCTGTTACAAAGTCTGGCGAAAACCTAATCCGACTGATATCGACGTATATACCTAGCTCTGAATGGTAATACAGCCAGTCTTGGTAACGTTGCCATAGTGTCACAGCCGAACTCATAGGAACCTCACTTTGCTTTGTCTCAACAAATTAAAAACAGATGACAGACAATGCCAATCGTAAGCGATAAATAGCAAACAAGTTTGCTATTACCGCACTTTTAGATAAAACGAATTATAAAAAAATTTATAAAAGTGTTTTTTGCAAAAATTTTGCAAAATTTTTGGCTCGCAATTTCGCGCAAAGTGCCTATGGCTATATGTTGCCAGATGATAGTTACCCTATGTCCTTAGGAATGAAAAATAATTAAAACC
>JANMFC010000415.1:0-1571 GCA_031377675.1 Pseudanabaena sp. OTE_70b_metabat_355
CGATTGGGTTTTGGTGCTACCTGATGCGAGAGAACCGCTCGTGCATATTTTTGCGAATGGATTCGACACGCCCCTGAGTAATGGTCAAACATGGACTGAGGAACATATTCAAGATTTTAGTAGCCATATTGACGGCTTTTGTAAGATCCAGATTGCCTTGTCTAAGGATTCCGTACTTTTGGATAACTAACTCACTCCCAAGATTTAAGTTCCATTAATGACTAGGCTATCTATATTAGATTTACAGTATATTTTTATTTCTCATTACAGTGAGGTTATCTAAATGAGAGCAGTGGAAGCTACGGGAACAATCGATCGCCAAGGATATTTGTTGTTAGATCACCCTTTTGATGTGGATATATCTGGGCGTGTCCGTGTGATTGTGTTGTTTTCTGAACCAGTTGAGGAATTGGAAGATGATCCTGATGATACGCCTATTGAGGAGGTGAAGGCGAGTTTGAAAAGGGCTTTTCAGCAAGCTAAGGCAGGGCAGCGTATTCCTTTTGAAAAAATGTGGGACGGAATCGATGCTGAATGATAGTCCTTTAGTGTTGTAACAATCTAAAGATATGACAATTGAAGTTACAGAAGATTATCGAAGTTTGTTAGTGGCGGTGAAGCATCGGATTCGTGCTGCTCAGTATGAGGCTTTAAAGGCGGTTAATCGAGAGTTAATGGCGCTTTATTGGGATATTGGTGAGTTAATCGTTACTCGTCAGGAAAGTGCTGGTTGGGGTAAGTCAGTAGTGGAACAATTAGCTCAGGATTTGCAGGTTGAGTTTCATGGGATGGCTGGGTTTTCGGCGCGGAATATTTGGAGAATGCGGGATTTCTACCTTACTTACCACCGCAATGAAAAACTGACACCATTGGTGGCAGAAATTGGCTGGACTCATAATTTGGTGATCTTGGAGAAGTGTAAAGACGATTTGCAGAGAGAGTTTTACATTCGCATGACCCAAAAATTTGGCTGGACAAAAAATGTGTTAATTCACTAAATTGAGAACAAAACTTACGAAAAGACTTTGCTGAATCAAACAAATTTCGATCGCACTTTGTCAGAGGAGATGCGCGATCGCGCCAAGCTTGCTGTTAAGGATGCATACACATTTGATTTTCTGGAATTAGCGGATGAACATAGCGAACGCGAACTTGAGAAGGCGATTTTGACAAGGGTGGAACCATTTTTGCGAGAGATGGGTGGGATGTTTACTTTTGTGGGTAGTCAATATCGTTTAGAGATTAGTGACGAGGAGTATTTTATTGATTTGTTGTTGTATCACCGTGGGCTGAAGTGTTTGGTGGCGGTTGAGTTAAAAATTGGGAAGTTTTTGCCTGAATATGTGGGGAAGATGCAGTTCTATTTGGCGGCTCTGGACGATCGCATGAGGTTGGAGGGAGAGAATGCGGCGATTGGAATTATTCTTTGTAAGTCAAAGGATCGGACGATTGTGGAGTATGCGCTACGGCTATCGAATCAGGCGATCGGGGTTGCCACTTATCAAATTGTGTCGTCTTTGCCGTTGGCGTTGCAGGGGCACTTACCTGCTCCAGAGCAGGTGGCTAGGTTG
>JANMFC010000469.1:0-13596 GCA_031377675.1 Pseudanabaena sp. OTE_70b_metabat_355
CGAAATAAAGCCCACCAATTACCAACAACATACCTGCGGGAATTAGACGCACAGCCGCCATAAACATGGGACTGGTTTGGGGTAACAAAGCCTTCATCACCACCATCGCCGTCCCCCATAGGAAAAATGGCGCAATGATTAAGGGAGATTGACGGGTGAGCCTAGAAGCAAGGTCGGGTGAAGGTGACTGCATATTTTAGTGGTGAAATGATGGCGAAGAATCGATATGTAAACACTATGCTGAATTTAAGTTTAATATGTTAGACAGTAAAGCTGCTTATATCATCTATGAATATCCGCATTGGTAATGGTTATGACCTCCATCGACTGGTTAGCGATCGCCGCTTGATCCTTGGCGGTGTCGAAATTCCTTACGAAAAGGGATTATTGGGACATAGCGATGCTGATGTGTTGACCCATGCGATTATGGATGCGATGTTGGGAGCGCTTGCCCTTGGTGATATTGGGCATTATTTCCCACCCACTGATCCCAAATGGGCGGGAGCCGATAGCATCATGCTGTTGCAACAGGTGCAAGAGTTGATCGCGGCTCAAGGATGGCGGGTAAATAATCTCGATGCGATGGTGATTGCCGAAGCACCTAAGCTGAAACCACACATTAAGGCGATGCGCGATCGCCTAGCTGAAGCAATGAATTTACCGATCGATTGTGTCAGTGTAAAGGCAACCACCAATGAAGGGATGGATGCGATCGGTCAAAAAGAAGCGATCGCGGTTCATGCCGTGGTTTTATTAGTTAAATAGGAAAAAGCGATCGTGAAAAAAAGTATGCAGAAACGAGCGAAGGTCAGACAGTGGAAAGCAGTAGTATTGCTACTGCTGATCGGTATATGTTCGCTGCTGCTTTGGGGCTGTTCGATCAAATCTGAGGTTCTCAAAACCCGCCTCGTAGTTCCCCTTGATAGTGACATCAAAACCTTTAATCCAATTCTGATTCAAGATGCCTATAGTGGTATTGCGATCGGATTTACTCTCACGGGCTTGATTTCAGAAAATGCGATTACCAAACAATTAGAGCCAGAACTAGCCGAGAAATGGGAATTTCAACAGGACGGGAAACAGCTTATTTTCACGATGCGCCCTGACCTGAAATGGTCGGATGGTCAGCCGCTCACCGTTGATGATGTTTTATTCACTTATCAAGACATTATTTTCAATAAGAAAATCCCTTCTGGCGCTCAGGATGTCTTACGAGTTGGCAAATCCCAGACCCTGCCCAAAGTCGAAAAACTGGACGATCGCCGTATTTCCTTTTTCTTGAGTGAACCCTTTGCCCCCGCCCTCCGCACTATCGGTAGTACAGGGATTTTGCCAAAACATATTTTTGCTCCCACAATTCAAGAAGATCCTAATGATAAGGATAAAAAATTAAAGTTTTTAGAGACATGGACTTTAACTACTCCCGTCAATCAATTAGTGGGAAGTGGAGCTTATCTAATTCAAGAATATCGTCCTTCGGAACGGATCATCTATAAACCTAATCCCTACTATTGGAAAAAAGGAACGCCAAATATCGAGAAGTTTGTCATGCAGATTGTGGAATCTCCTGACACAGCGCTATTGCGATTCCGTTCAGGCGATCTTGATATGTATCGCCTGCGAGGTGAAGATTATCAACTCTTAAAAAAGTTTGAACAACGCGATCGCTTCAAAATCTATAATGCGGGTCCCTCCACGGGGCAAGCCTTTATGATGTTCAATTTGAATAAGGGACGCGATCCGAAAACCAATCAACCCTTTGTCGATCCGATTAAATCAAAATGGTTTAATGATGTTAATTTTCGCCGTGCTGTGGCTCATGCTCTCAACCGCGAAGCCATGATCACCAATCTATCACGCGGTTTAGCGCAAACGCAAGACTCCCCAATTTCTATTCCCAGTCCCTATTTTTTACCGCCCGAAAAAGGACTTAAGGTCTACGATTATCTGCCCGAAAAATCCAAGGAAATTCTCTTGCAATCGGGTTATAAATATGATGATCAGCAGCAACTGCTGGATTCACAGGGGAATCTAGTCCGCTTTACATTACTTGCACCTGCGGGAGGGCGCGTCGCATTAGGAGCGCAAATCAAAAATGATCTAGAGAAAATTGGCATGAAAATCGATTTCAATCCCGTTGACTTTCGGATTATTTCTGATAAGTTAGACAACTCGAAGCAATGGGATGCCACGATTCTAGGCTTTACGGGTGGTTCGGAACCAAATAGCGCGATTAATCTTTGGGCAACCGATGGCGATTCCCATTTATTCAATAAGGGAGCATCTGCCGAAGAAAAACCTTTTGTCGGTCGTGAAGTTGCGGATTGGGAACAAAAAATTCATGATCTGATGATTCAAGGCGCACAGGAATTGGATGAGCCAAAACGCACAGCGATCTATGCTGAATATCAACAGTTAGTGCAGGAGCAGTTACCCTTAATCCATTTGACAATTCCTCTTTATCTTCTGGCGATCCGCGATCGCGTTGAGAATGTGCAACCTTCCGCGCTGGCGGGTAGTACGGGTGTAACGGGTGCATTATGGAATGTAGAACAGTTAAAGCTGAAGTAGAGAAATAGGCGGCGCTTCGCGCCGCTTATCCTTAAATCGTAAGTTGCTTTAATGGCGACCAGTTGCAAACATCTTGAAATAGAGCCAGATAACCTTCCGAATTAGGATGTAAACCATCCTGACAAAGGCGATCGCTGATCCAATTTTGACCGCGCTCTTGCCAGATATCGAATATGTCTAAATAGGGAATATCTCGTACTTGACAGGCGGATTTAGTTGCCTCTTTGTAGCGAAATTGATCTTCATGATTGAAATGTAGGCAATCGAGAAAAGGCATTTTTGATTCATCAACGGGAACCATGCCCACAAAAAACACTGGACAGAGACTCTGGGCTTTGTCCAACAAATTTACAATTTCCAAGGTAAAGCGATCGTAGTCGGTCATGCTCTTGGTCATATTTTTATTGCCGCGCTTGCCGACTCTGGGAGAATCATTTACGCCCACCGACAAAATCATCAGGTCAGGTCGTTTATTCCGCAGTTCACCCCGCAATAAAAATTCCTGCTCCAATCTTTGATTGACTTGTGCAGCCGTGTCTCCCCTCACGCCCAAATTGTAAAGGACATGACTACGCCCTTGATCAAGCCCTTGAGTATACTCATTCGCCATCCATTGTCGCCGTAGTTGCTCGATCCATCCGCCATTGATCGGATCACCATAACCATAAATTAAGCTATCACCAAAGGCTATCACTCTGAGCGAATGACTGAGTGACTGAGCAGAACGGGGCGCGATCGCTTGAGATTGGAGGAGGTTTAGAGTCGTCATTAAGAAATGGTACTGAGAAGAACGTAGAACTAGCGACTTTACAAAAGTACATCTAGATTAGCGCAACTAAGTACTTTTACTTACACAAATTTTAAGTGCCTCGGCTTACCCAAAAGCTATAGCGCACGCACAGCGTGCGCTATAGCTTTTGGATTTGGATTTTCAATACAAACATCAGATCCTGTATGATCTGGTAATCATTTTTCACACTTTAGGAATCTTTCATTATGGCTAAAGTTAAAATTGCCGCCACTACCGATGTCATTGCTAACAAAGTCCTGAAAGCGAAGGTCAATGGTAAATCGATCATCGTTGCCAAAGTCGGTGATAAGCATTGCGCGATCGCCAATAAATGTCCTCACTTTGGACTTCCCCTAGCCAGAGGCAAATTTGAAAACGGTGTGATTACTTGTCCCTATCACGGTTCTCAGTTTGAAATCTGCACTGGCAAAAATGTCCAATGGGTAGAAAATTTTATCGGCATTCCTTTGCCTGATATTGCCAAGAAAATGATCGCGATGGGTAAAACTTCTACCGATGTGGCAAGTTTCACCGTGACTCAAGAAGGCAATGACCTTTTTGTTGATGCTTAATCAATCAAAAGAATCTATCGCTAGAGCGGGTTTCAATTGAGTATGCCACAAAGAATGTAGGGACAATTCATGAATTGTCCCTACATTCTTTGTGGTTTGATACAACCTTTGTCGATATGCGATCGCCTCAGCCTGTTGAGTGCGTTCTTCAGCCGTGGGATATCTGAACCGATCGCGATCGTACCAATAGAGCCAGTCACGTTCCCAATTGCCGCATATACGTCGCTCACAGCCAATTCCTAAATCAATCTATAGCAAAGCGATCGCCACATACCCTCCAGCCACTTATCCTCGAATCAACGTAATCGTTCTACCATCTGGACTCTCAGCGATTTCTGTGGTGGTGCGATCGCTAAGTTGTGGCAAATTTGGACGGCGATCGAAGATCACTAGCCAGCCTGTATCTAAATTCAAACCTGATAAATACTTATCCAACTGTTTTAATCCTTCTGACAACGGATCGGGTCTACCTTCTCTCCATACTTTTAGTTCCATTCCCAAAATAATTTCGCCATAGCGCAAACAAATATCCATCCTTCCTGAACCGATCGCATATTCTCTTTCTAATGTACCGCCACCATTCACCACGCGATGTAAGAAAGCCATCAATACTAAATGAGGCGCAATCTCTGGATAGGGCGTGCTTTTGAATAAAGGCTCCCCATGTTGCCGCCAAAAATCGAGAAAGGCTTCTAGTAACTTCTCAGGTAAAAATTTACCCGTATCACTCAACCAAATCGGCTGAATGTAGCCAATCGAAGCAGAAGTTGTATATGCTAAAACTCTTGGCAATACCTCTTGATAAATAGGATTCGCAATCTGCAATCCGTGCTGATTGGTACAAAGTCCTAAATCCAATACATAGCGAATGTCATCTTGTGGCACATCGGTTAATTCTGAACCTGACAGGATCGGTTGAATGATTGCCCTAACGCGATCTTCTCTTAATCTCTCCGCAAGACTATCTAAATGAGTGTCCTGCCGCTTGATTAAAATCTCTTTAGCTTGATTAATTAGCTCAATCGTAATCGGAATCGCGGGATCGTTGGCTATATATTCGGTAATTTCTTTAGCGATCGCATTGACTAGCCAAGGTTGTCCTTGAGTTAAATGGAACGCTAAATTAACTGCTTCTTCGGTAAATATTTGCCCTGTGGCTTCAGTATGTTGGGCATAGAGTCTTTGCACTTCCGACAAATTAAAATTGCGTAGGGTAAAGGATTGGACTTTGATATTAAATGGACTGGAAGTATTTAGTCTTTCACTGCCTCCTGCGGCATATTTATAATCTCTCACATCGCGCATTCCCACTAGTCCCAATGATTGGGGAAAACCTTTGGGACGGTTAGGGAACCCATCGCGCAATTGACGTAATACGCTAATCAAGGTTTGATTTTGCAGAGAATCAATTTCGTCAATGAACAATACAAAGGGACGAGGTGAGGTTTCAGCCCATAAACTCAAAGTATCATTAATCCTCTGTCCTGCCTCTGCTTCGGAAATTGTTGGCGGATGCAGTTCTTTGGGTAGCCAAAATCTGGCATTTTTTGCCCAAGATCCTAAAATTGCTTTTTCGGCGATTTCTGGTTGATCTGGGAAGGCGGAACCGACTTCAACGGATACCATGAGGGCGGTATATTCACCACTGGCGGTTAGTTCTTGGGCGAGGGTGAGCATGGCGGTGGTTTTACCCACTTGGCGCGGTGCATGGATCACGAAGTAGTTGCGCTGATCGATCATTGCTTTGATCTGGGGCATTCGCTCAACGGATGAGAGCATATAGTGAATTTCTGGTTGGCAGGGACCTGCGGTGTTGAAGTGTTTTTTCATGGTTTAGAAAGAAGTTGTTTTTATGTATTTTTAAGGCTCTTGCGATCGCTCTTCAGATTTCTCAAATCTTAGGATTTAGTCAGCATTTAGAAGCTTGTTGATAAACTTAACAAGCTTTTCGATTTCCTCTTCAGGATTTCTAAACCAATCCGTAGACCAAATTCGATAGAGTGTCCAGCCTAGTTTCTCAAGAACTTCTTGGCGATATCGATCGCGATCGCGTGCTGCTTTGGATGAGTGATAGGTCGCGCCATCGCACTCAATACCTAATAAATATGTTCCTGTTCGATTGGGATCGACTATTGCCAGATCAATAAAGTAGTTAGCAACTCCTACCTGTGCCACAACTTCAAAGCCCTTAGCTCGTATAGCTTTAGCAACAAATACTTCAAAGTCACTATCTGGCGCTCTTCCTGTTATCTCTGCCGTTTCTAGTTTCTGAGTCTGAATATATTCTAAATAATTTCGCAGGGCATGAACGCCACGACTGGAGGATTCTGTAGGACGAATATCGGCAGCAGTCATGGATGAAAATACTTCAATGCGCTCTTTGGCACGGGTGAAGAGTACATTTAGTCGTCTATGTCCGTTAGCGCTATTGATTGGACCAAATCTTTGAGCAACTTGTAAGTCGGGGCGTTCACGACCATACACTGTGGAGATGAAAATAACATCACGTTCATCACCTTGGACATTTTCCAAGTTTTTGATAAAAAATGACGAAAGGGTTTCTTCCCATTTAGCAATATAATCGGCAACTTCAGGATGATTATTAACGAGTAAGCTCATCTCATCTTGTAGTAAGTCTCTTTGTTTTTGATTGAGTGTAACGACTCCTAAAGATAGTTCTGGAGAATTCTTCATGAATTCTAATATTGCTTCTGCAACTCTTCTCACTTCAATGGGATTAACACCTGATTGATATAGTCCGTCTGCAATGTGATGATAATTGATGGCAAATTTACGATTAGGTGAGGGGAAAACAGTGAGGCTATTGTCGTAAAAATGTTTGTTAGAGAAAGCGATCAAACTCTCATGTCGTGAGCGATAGTGCCATTTGAGGCGGCGCACACTGAATATTTTCATTGCCATATCTAGAATTGATTCTTCTTGCAAAGTCTCTGAATCAACATCTTCAGATTCGTCAACTTGATCAACAGACATAAAGAAACTTGAGGGAGGTAATTGCTTTGGATCGCCTACAACTATTAGCTGCTTGCCTCTAGCTATTACTCCTAATGATTCTTCTGGACGCATTTGCGATGCTTCATCGATAACGATGAGATCAAAGCGAATAGAATTTGAAGGGATAAACTGTGCCACACTTGCAGGGGACATCATCCAGCATGGGTGAAGAAACTGTAAAGATTGTCCTGCATCTAGAAAGAGTCTCCTTAATGGAACAAATTTCTTTTGCTTATTCACCTCATTATTTATTAATGCTTTTTCAGTCCAAGTACTTTTCAATCCTCTTCCATTGCCTTCAGGAACTTGATTTTGATTTAACTGTGTGGCTAACTGAGTTTGATAAAGATTCAGTATCTCTCGATCCAGTGTTTGAAATTTTTGACGTGCAATTAGCTGATCTTCTCCCTTAAATAATCTGAGAGTGCTATGTTTTTTGTGAATTTCACTTACAAGAGAACGATAAAAGATTGTTCTGTAGAGGTAGACAAGCTGTTCTTCATTAAGGTTAGAACTACTGGCAACATCAACAAAATCCCATAAATTTGCTGACTTTATTTCCGCTTTGACTTGGCTATAGGATAGGTGTCTTTGAAGAGAATCTAACTGATTTAGAAGTTGAATACGATCTTGTACCGTAGTAGCATTACATTCAGCAATTTTTGGATGTCCAAACATCACTGAAGCATTGATTTTACCTAGATTTATAGCTGTTTTACAGCAGTCTTCTTGTTGTTGGAATAAATGATTATATTCAGAAGCAAATGATTTAATATCTACGATAAATTCAACAACATTGTTGCTTAAACATTGCTGTTTTAAATTTTTAGAAAGTTTAATCTTTTGTAATGATTCTGCCCAATCAAGAGAACCCTCTAATGCTTCTAAAGAGAACGTTGGTGACTGAGAATAAGAGCCAAAAATACTCGTAAATAAAGGTGATTCTAATTCCTCTTGCAAATAAGTGTAGTTATCCAATTGCAGCACTAACTCACGTAATTGCTGTAAAGATAGATCTTCTTGGAGGTTTATTTGGCATAAATCTTGATAAATTTTTTCTGATGATTGCTTTCGATTTTTTAGATTTAATGAAACTTCGGACAAAGTGGTATTTGCAGAAATCCCACTAAATAAAAGTTTTTGGACATCTTGAAGAAATTGCTGAAAGTCAGAACTTTGTTGATAGATAATAGCAGTCTTTAATACATCAATTGGTGAATTTAAAATAAAGTTTTTGATTGGCTCGGCATAAGGAAAATCAGAAATCAATTCTTCTAGATGAACAATAAAATCATTGATTTGATAATAAAAAGAAAAATCTGTTGCAAGCTCTTGATATAAGCTACCGTATATCTCTGAAAGCTTTGTATTATTCCTTAGAGCAATGCGTTCACTCCAGAATTTAGTAACTGCATCTAAAACATTAGCAACTTCGAGATCGCTACGATTTTGTTTGGAATTTCTTATTGATTTCCAGAATTTTCTAGCTTCTAGAAGACCTCTATTTCTATGCCGAACATTCTTATGTTGCTGAGAACACTGTTTAAGCTTAGTGACATCTTGACAAAGATCTAAGCAAACTATCTCTTGTAAATCAGCCATTTGTTTTTGAACTGATATTGCCTGATCTATTATTTGACGATTTTCTGAATTGCAAATTACTGAATTACGATGTAAAAGAATATCATTTGGAGTATTACTCACAAATTCAATAATGTTACTTATACTAATGATATTTTCAAAGGTAAGATCATGACTAATTTTAAAGATATCCTGTATCTTTTCTAAAGAAGGAGAAATACGTCGCCACAAAGAAAAATTTAGATTATCGTTTTCTAATTGTGTTAGTAACTGTGAATCAACTGCTTGTGTGTCTAATTCTACATCATTAAGATTACGCTCTTTCCTAAAAGCTTGCATATTAGAAATAAAGTCTTGCAACTTTCCAGTGTTTACAGACAATAATTCTTCGTCTTGAAAAGAGTTGTTTATCACTTGTGATAATTGGCTAAATTCATAATGCTTTTTCAAGAATGATCTACCAAGAGAAATAGAGGCTTTATTTGCTAGAACTTTTAGTAAATGAGGTTCGATCTGATTATGTAACTCTGGAACCATTTGTAGTAAATCGTCTAAACGTTTTAAATCTCCTAAGCAAGGACTCAAAGGAAGCTCAAAAATATCTGCTTGCTTTTGATAGAAAATAATTGTATTAGCAAGACATTGACTCCATTCTGCAAAACTTCTTATTAGTTGCTCTTGTTCGATAGGAGCAAGATCTAAAGCGCTGATACCATCCCAAATCCTTAAATCTTGATTTGCCTGATCTATCTCTGTTTGTAATCTAATAAATTTTCTTAACAAGACACGATGTTGATCGAAGTCAAATCGCGTCAGAGAATCAGGATTAGCTATACTAAGAGCCAGCAAATTGTCAGGAATATTTGCGGTCTTAAATTCCTGTTGTAAAGTCTTAACTTTCCACAAAATTTCTTGAATTGTGTGAGTCTTGTTCTCATCTCCCATTGCCCCAAACGGTTGATTGAGTAACTCCACATAGTCAGTGAGTTGTTGACGATTCCTTAAATACTCGCGTTCGATATCATCAGGATTAGCAGATTGTGTAACATCTCCCCTCTCACATCTAGTTTTAATTTCTTTGTAGACATCAACTTTCGACTTATTAGTTGAATGAATCTCCAAACAAAAATCTCTTAGTCCTACAGCATCAAGGCGATCGCGTACTACCTCCACTGCTGCCATTTTCTCCGCAACAAATAGCACCGTTTTCCCCTTAGCCAGAGCTGCCGCAATTAAGTTTGTGATTGTCTGGCTTTTTCCAGTTCCAGGAGGTCCCTCAATAACTAGATTTTTACCATCCATCACATCAACAATTGCCGAAAACTGAGAAGCATCAGTTTCAGAAATAATCAAAGGAACTCGACGGCTAATATCTGGCTTATCTACCTCATAATCACTAGGTATTTTAAATGTGTCATGTGCCTCAGTATTCCCACCACCAAGCAAACTAGAGACGATAGGATGACTTGCTAATCCATCATTAGCCCAATTTTCAGGATCGATATCTTTGTAAAGCGCAAAGTTTCCAAACGAAAACAAGCTCAAAGTCACAAATTGCCGCACTTGCCATCGATTCATCCCTTCGATTAATTGTGCAACTTCCCGAAAATAAGTATCAGGCGAATTAGCCTCTTGAAAATCAGGCAAATCCATCCCAAAATCCCGTCTTAGCCTTTCCCGTAAACATGGATTTACCTCAACCTCATCTTCATGGGCTTTAATAAAATAGCGATATTGCCCTCTTACTGATTCACGCTCAATACTCACGGGATAAAGTAGCAAGGGTGAAATAAAGCGCACATCAGAAGACTCTGACTCAAACCATTCCAGCATTCCAAATGATAGATAAAGCGTATTTCGTCCCGTTTCCTGAATAGATGTACGCGCACCTGTTGATAAACCTGATGCTTTGCGTTCAAATTCTTTTGGGAAAAGTAGAGTTTGTAAAATTAAATTACTACTCATACCATCTGTAACTGAAGACGGCAAATCATAGGCAGGATTAATCCCAAGTCCTTGTGCCTGTTGTTGAGGTGTTGGGCTGATCTTGGAACCAATCAATTTTGGCAACCTTAGCCTAGTTCTTACCTTATCTCGCAATAATCGTTCAATTGCCTGTAACTTCTCTGGACTTTCCTCATCATTGGCGATCGCACTTTGATACTGCTCATCCGTGCTACGCATTTCTATGAGCATCTGTTGAAACTGCTCACTATTCTCATCGGGCGGCGTACCATCTGGCTCAGGCAAAGTCTCTAAGACCATTTTTCTGCCATCGTTTAAACGCTTATAAATACGATCTGGCGCATCGTTCACAATCCGAATCTGTGTACGAGCTTTTTCTGAAAATTTAAAATTTAAGAGCTTGTTCCTAGCCGACAGATCAAGCAATTTATCTTGAAATTTTTTGATCGTTTGGTAGACAAGCTCTTGACTCATAACAACTTAAAATTAATGATTATTTTATTTATATATTATATCTAGACTACATAAAAAATGCTAAAAAACGTCATCAGAAATCATAAGAATGGATCCGCTGTTTTATAATTACTTATCCCCGAATCACCGTAATCGTTCTACCATCTGGACTCTCAGCGATTTCTGTGGTGGTGCGATCGCCCCCTATATCAGGCATCTAAACTGGGATACAAAGCGATCGCCTTTCTATTCGTCAAATTTGATCAGGATTGATCCCTATTGATCTTAGATAGTTAGCTAACTTCTCTTTTTGCTGACGTTCTTGCTGTGCAATTAAACTTTGTCGATATGCGATCGCCTCAGCTTGTTGAGCGCGTTCTTCAGCCGTGGGATATCTGAACCGATCGCGATCGTACCAACAGAGCCAGTCACGTTCCCAATAGAGCGATTTTTAGAGCTTTTCGCCACTGATAATAAACATGGGGCTGACGGCGGCAAAAACTTGACGATTACCGCGAGTTTCTAAGCGATTAACTGACGACTGCACCACTTCCACATTACGCGCTTGTAATTTGGCAAAGCTCTCAGAGATAGAATACAAACCTTCAAGACTATTGGTCGTAGCGATCGCCCTACCATCTATCTGCAACCGCTCCCAACCATATTCCAAAATTTCGGCAACCGATCGCCCACCTTCGATACAAATGCGATCGGGATCAACAGTCAAGCTGGTAAGACATTCTGGCGCACTGCCCACTTTAATTTCGACATTATTTACCGCAAACTTTTTGCAGTTGACCGCGATCAATCCCGCTACATCTTCATCACGCTCGATCGCCACAATTTTACCGTTAGGGCATAGCAAACCCGTCTCAATCGGAATCGTGCCTGTGCCTGCGCCAATATCCCATAGTACTGAATCTGGTTTGAGACGCAACTGACCAATGATTAACAAGCGCGTCTCGCATTTGCTCATAGGAATCCCTGGCAAACGTTCAAATAGTTCGTCAGGAATGCCAGGGGTAACGTAAGACCAGATGGGTTCGGACATGAGCTTTAGCGGACAAGGATGGTTGTGTATGCTCAATATAGCGCTTTTCTGGCAAAAGGCATAAGCAGCTAGGCGCAATTAAATATAAAACCCCAAAAGCATTAGCGTGCGCTAATGCTTTTGGGGTTCTTGCTTAGGTTTTATGTTTACGACAGCGATCGCTACAATACTTAACTTCATCCCAACATTTCGCCCATTTCTTGCGCCATGTAAAAGCTTTTCCACAAACTAAACAGTCTTTGCTCGGTAGAGAAGATTTGTTACCTTTAAAAGCCATACTTTCAACCTAAGCCGAACCCTCGACTTTATCGCGATATTCATTGGCGGACATTGTACCAATCAGATCTTCTGCATTGTCAATATTCACCTTCAGTAACCAAGATACTCCATAGGGATCGTTACCAATCACTTCTGGTTCATCTACCAAAGCCGTATTTGCTTCTATCACCGTCCCTGTCACAGGTGAATAGATATCTTCTACGGCTTTGACGGACTCAATTGTGCCGAAGGTTTGTCCTTTTTCCACCTTTGTACCGACCTCTGGGAGATCGAGAAAGACAATATCGCCTAGCTGATCGATCGCAAAAGCTGTAATTCCCACCGTGGCGAGATCGTCTTCAAGACGAATATATTCATGGGAGTTGGTGTATTTCAAGTCTTCAGGATATTCAAACATTTTGCTACTTTTCCTTTTAGTTATTTAGCTTTTAGTTATTTAGTTTTATCAGCGATCGCTTCAATTTCTGTTAATTCTTTGAGTTCTGATAGAGGTTCGCGTTTGGAGAATCCCCATAAAAAAACTAACCCAATACAACTTAACATTACCCACTCTGGCGGCACAAGACTATCGGAAAATACCTTGATAAATAGGCGTAAACCGACTAGTAAAACGATCAGATAACCCGCCGACTCAAGGTGTGTAAATTCTTCTAGCCACTTGATAAACAGCCCTGCCAGAAAGCGCAATGTAATAATTCCCGCCACACCGCCAATCAGGACTAGCCAAGTTTCTTGAGCTACCGCCACCGCCGCCGTTACACTGTCTAGCGAAAAAGCCAAATCTGTAAACGAAACTAGGGCAACAACCTGCCATAGCTCCGTCGCCATGCGGACTGGATGTTGGGCATCATGCCCTTCTTGAGACTTTTCTAAGAAAAACTTGCCAGATAACCACAGTAAGTACAATGCACCCGCTAGTTCAAACTGCCAATATTTAATTACCCATGTGGCGGTAAAAATCAGAACTACTCGCAATACAAAGGCTCCGATCAAGCCGTAGCGCAGCGCCCATTCTTCCTGCTTCGGATCTGGCAGACTGCGGACGATCGCCGCAAGGGCGATCGCATTATCTGCGGACAAAATCGCTTCTAGCAGGATTAGTACCACCAAAATGGGGATGACTTCGACTCGAAAGAAAGAAACATCCGTATTTAGAAACTGCTCGAACATTCAGGGCGATCCACAACAAAACATCAACAAAACACTACTAGTATACAAAACAATAGACTATCGTAACAATTCCCAAAGGTAGGGGTAGCACTGAGCGCTACCTCTACCTTTAACAAAACCAAAAATCGTTGCGGCGGGCAAAGCCCGCC
>JANMFC010000481.1:0-2897 GCA_031377675.1 Pseudanabaena sp. OTE_70b_metabat_355
ATTCCGCTTATTTGGGTTCTTGGTTTTATTGAGCCGAGGTACTTATCTAAACATTGTGAATAATGATGAAACATAAATTCACAATTTTGGATTTATTTAATAACTATGTTACAAAACGCTAGACTTTACAGTATTCTAGGCTACGCGATTATCTAAACTTCACCTTTCATAACCATTTCACCTGTAGGTTCGCGGCTATCTTTATTCGGATCGCTGTTCTGCTCGACTGTAATAATTACGGTAGTAGATTGCTTGAGAGCATTACCCAATGGAACTTTGATGAAAACATTGCCCTGTGGATCGGGACGGAACTGGGCGCAATCGACCTTTTTGCCATCAGCGATCGCCCAAAGTCGATAACTAGTTTCTTGGGGGAGCGGGTTGAGATTTTGAATACTGATCATCGCCATTTTCTCGGCAGGCGCAATCATCACACTCCCAGTTGCCGCAGGAATCGCCCCCATCCCTTTGAGAGGAATCATCCGATTTTCGCCACCTTGTAAAAGCGCGATCGCTTGTTTGTATTTCTGAAGTTCTGCTTGATGAGCGGCTATTTGTTGGCGCATTTGGTAATTATCAAAGCCTAAAGCTATACCCAGTGATACACCCAGTGATATTAAAGCGATCGCACTAATACGACCTACGCTGATTGATACTAATTTCCAGATATTGTGACGATTTGCTGATTTTTCAAGCTCTGTAGTTGTGGGAATGCTAATTGCAGTTTCCACGGGTTTAGGAATTGCAACCGATGCTAGGCGATCGCGGAGAGACTCTGGTGGATAACTAGGGCTTAACCCAAGGGGCAGTAGTGCTAAGGTTTCTTGTAACCGATCAATCTCATCAATGATTTCAGGGTGATTGACGAGGATCTCCTGCATTGCTGTCACCTCTTCAGGCTCCAGATCCCCTAAAACATAGCCTGCTAATAACTCTTCCCATGCTTGGGGATACTTATATTCTGTGATCATAATTTTGGTTTCACTCCAGCGCATCCTTTAAAATTTTTCTCAATTGAATTAATCCATTTCGCGCCCATGATTTCACGGTTCCCAACGGCGTATCGAGAGCTTTGGCAATTTCAGATTGACTGAGTCCCTGAAAATATGCCATTTCTAAAACTTGACGATTTTTGTCAGGTAAGTCCGCTAGAGCCAGTTTCACTTTTTCAGAGCGTTCATTAAGTGATATATTTTCCATGAGCGACAAGTTTTTGGTGTCATATTCTAGAAAAATACTCTGCTCCCATTTTTGAAAATGTTGCTGTTGCGATCGCATTTTCCGCAGCCGATCAATCCCTCTCGATCTAGTCAAAACTGATAAAAAAGCGGCGATCGAACCACGTTTACTGTCGTAATTATTATTGCGACTGAGTAAAATAAAAATTTCTTGCGTCAAGTCCTCCGCTTCTTGGGGACTGCTCAAAATCCTCAGTGATAGTCGATAAACTAACTCGCCATAGCGATCATAAAATATGCCAAAAGCTTGACTATTTCCCGATCGCCAAGCTTGCCATATTTCCAGATCAGTTTGGTCAGTCAGTTTCATCAAAGTTATGTTTGATTTTAGTTTTGATTTTGCATTTGTTCAGCCCATGAGATCTCGAATCACGATACTTGCCATATTTAGACCAAATAGGGCTGGTAAATACGAAATAGTGCCGTAATACGATCGCTTAAAATTACTGCCATCAGTTAATTGTAGCGATTCGCGATTTACTAATTCTTCCGAATAAACAGCTACGATATTTGCATCACCAAAACCCTTGCGGCGTAAACCTTTGCGAACTTTGTAAGCAAATCGACAACAATCAGTTTCAAAAATCGGCGCAATTCTCACCTTCTGCGGATCAACGCGCCCACCTGCGCCCATACTACTAGCCACTTTTACGCCATTAGTCACCGCCGCGCCCAAAAAATATAGCTTCGGTTGCAGACTATCAATGCAGTCTAAAACCCAATCAAACTTGGGTGTGACTAGCTCCAGCATCAAGTCAGGGGTAAGAAATTCTTTGATCACCGTCAGTTGGATTTCAGGATTAATGTCATGCATTCGCGCCGCCATCACATCGGCTTTATGCATATCAAAAGTGCTATCCAGCGCCACAATTTGACGGTTTTTGTTGGAAGGATCAACGCGATCGCCGTCAATAATTGTCATCGCTCCAATCCCCGCCCGACACAAAAATTCAGCCGCAAAGCTCCCAACTCCCCCCATGCCGACTACCAATACATTCGCTCGCTTTAGCCGATTTAGGCGATCGGAGCCGATCAGTAATTCTGTACGCTGTAACCAATCTGTCATGACAAAAAACAATAGTAAGTAATAAGAATTTAATGACTTATGCAATTAAACTCAAAAACTATTGGGACGGGCTTTGCTCGTCCCAATAGTTTTTGGGTTTAATAAATCTTCACCTAAATTTCTAAGCAAGCAAAGCATCAAGTTGACCTTGGCGATCTAAATTGTGAATTGCATCACAGCCACCAATATGTTGATCGTTAATGAAAATTTGTGGTACAGAACGCTTGCCATCAGAACCTCTTGCCACCATTTGCGATCGCGCCGCCTCATCGCCATCGATCAGATATTCAGTATAGGTTACACCTTTTTTGTCGAGCAAATGTTTCGCTCTTATGCAAAAGGGACACATTTTCCATGTATAGATTTCAATGTTCGCCATAACAGTTTCCTAAATTTATGTAGTCTAAGAGTCTAAGTTATTTTAACAAAAACAATAAAAATCTACCAAAAAGCGAGAAAAAATGCTCTTCGCAAGTCTCGATTATCACCTGAAGTGTTAACGCAAGTTTGTCCTACATCATTATCAAAATCCTTGATCCTCAATGACTGCCTTAAAATAAAACCAAAACCTGTTGGGGCGGGCGAAGCCCGCC
>JANMFC010000482.1:0-4316 GCA_031377675.1 Pseudanabaena sp. OTE_70b_metabat_355
GGCGGGCTTCGCCCGCCCCAACAAATTTGGGTTTTAATTATTTTTTATTCCTTACTTAGTGCTTAATACAATATCGCGATCGCAAAGACTGCGATCGCTGTTACTCACATTAGGATTAGTTTTGAGATAGTCTCGCACCCAATCGCAACCTTGGATTGGCAGCGATTCTTGGGTCTTAATTGATTTTAATTGCCATAGCACAATATCTTGGCTTGTGTTGGCTGAGACTAAAATACTACTATCAGGACTAAAATTGAGACTCGTTACAACATCTTTTTTGGTCGTCAACGTATTAACCAAAGTTCCGTCGAGATTCCAAAGTCTGATCGTACTATCTCCACTTGCCGATGCTAGCATCTTACCATCGGGACTAAAACTAATCGCAAATACACGCCCAGTATGTCCTACTAGTGTATTTAGGAGATTCCCATCAATATTCCAAAGCTTAATGGTTTTGTCTTGACTAGCAGATGCAATTATTTTACCATCGGGGCTAAATTTCACCTGCTTAACCGATTTCTCATGCCCTTGAAATGTTCGCAATAAAGTTCCATCAATTTGCCACAGCTTAACCGTACCATCGCCACTTGCGGAAGTAAAAGTTTTTCCATCGGGACTAAAGCTGACATTCCAAACAAGATCGTTATGCCCTGTAATTATTCGCAACAATGTTCCATCTAGTTTCCAAAGTCTAATGGTTTTATCTATACTGGTAGAGACAACCACTTGACCATCAGGGCTAAAACTAACGCCATAGACTTCATCAGGACTTTTCAGGGTGCGAATAAGTGTTCCATCCAGTTTCCATAGCTTAACTGTTCGATCAAGGCTAGCTGTAGCAATTGTCTGACCATCAGGACTAAAACTGACACCATAGACGCGATCGCGATGCCCTGTTAAAGTCCTGACAAGTTGACCGTCAGATTGCCAAATTTTCACCGTATTATCCCAACTGGCAGAGGCGAGGTTTTTGCCGTCAGGACTGAAACTAACATCCCATACCACACCCTCATGTCCTCGCAGTAGGCTTAGGGGTCTACTTTCTGTTCGCCACAGTCTAGCAATTGTATCAGCACTCGCTGTAATAATAGTCTGTCCGTCGGGACTAAAGTTTACGTCTAATACTCTGCTGGAATGTCTTAGGGTATGTAATAGTTTGCCATCAAGGTTCCAAATTTTTGCTGTTAGCTGGTAATTTGATGTAGCAATAGTTTTGCCATCAGGACTGAATACAGCTCGGTCGATTTGGCTATCTTCTTTAAACTCGCTTATGACTGTGCCATCACGTCGCCAAAGCTTCACTGTTTTATCGAGTCCCGCCGAGAGAATGGTTTGTCTATCGGGACTATAGTCCACGCTTTTAACTGAGGCTGTGTGTCCTACTAAGGTTTGGGATAGGCTCCCATCTCGACTCCATAATTTTACAGTTCCATCTTCACTAGCAGAGGCAAGCTCCTGATTGGTAGGGCTAAAAGTGACTCTCCATACAGTTTCATCATGGGCGGTGATCGTTCGGACTAGGATACCATCTCGACTCCATAGTTTTACAGTTCCATCTGCACTACCTGAAGCAATTAACTGTCCATCGGGACTAAAAGCCACACTATTAACACTACCTCTATGCCCTGCTAGATTTTTTAGTAATGTGCCATCTCGCTGCCATAGTTTTATGGTTCCGTCTGCACTACCTGAAGCAATTAACTGGCTGTCAGGACTAAAAACGACACTAAGTATGCGATCGCTATGCCCTTTTAAGGTTTTAATCGGTGTTCCATCTTTCTGCCACAGCTTTATGGTTTTGTCCCAGCTCGCAGTTGCAATTATTTTCCCATCAGGACTAAAACAGCCAGTAGTCAACTCCGCCGAATGCCCTTCTAGTCGGTTATACTCTTGTACCCAATAAATAGCATTAGATATAGTTTTCGCCAAAGTTTCTTGAAGCTGAATATCTCTTTGATCGCGGGGGATATCCTCTAGCTTCCGAATCGCTCGCAAGCTCTCTAGAAGAGAACTAAATTCTTGATTCGAGACAAATAACGCATCTGCGGCTTTACCCATTGCTCCGATCTGCTCCTTCTCGGCCAAAATCCTAAGCTGTTCGGCTCTAAAGGATACCAATAAAGCATAAGTAGCAAGTCCTACGGACATGACTAAACCAATACTAATACTGATAATTGTAATTTTTTGTCGATGCTCTGATTTTTTATGAGCAATAGAGGCTTTCTTTCTCTCCTGCTCAGCCGTTTCATATAATTGTTGCCATTTACGTTCCTCGCTTAGCTGCTCTTTTTGGCTGGTGACAATATAACGTTCTTGAATTCGCGTTGGTTCTGGCTCTTTAAATTTGTCTTGGGTAATCCACAGGTTTAGCCATACTGATGCTTCTTTTAAATCATTTCCTCTCAGCAAAAAGCTTTGATCGAAAAGTTTTTTTTCCCATTCCAAGGCTCGTAATAATATACGAGTATGTATTTTAATATGATCGAAGTCCGTATCTAAAATCTTAAGTAACTGTGCAAAGCTACTATCAAAATCATCACATTCTCGAAAGAAAGTCCAATTAATTTTTGCTAAATCGGGATGAACATCTTCAGGATAAACATCACCATATAAAATAGGAACTAATCGCTTGTTATTATTTACTGCACAATCTACTTCTAAAGCACATTCTCTTGAGATAATTGAATCAGGACTGAGAATAAAAATAAAGTTGTGAGCGCCTGCTATACCTTCATAAATTTCTTCACGCCAATCGGTAGCAGGTGGAATATCCTCCCAATCTATCCAAATCTGTTTGTCAGCACAACAGAATGCTTCATAGAGTTTTTTGACAAAAAGCTTATCCTTACGCGAATAAGAAATAAATGCATCATTCATAGATTAACTAATCCAAAACTTCACAGATCATAGTTGATAGAGAGGAAGCTAGGATAAGATAATAGTAGAAAAGATTTTCTTACAACCATTAGTGCTTACCTAAGGATTAAGAAATTTCTTGTCCACCTAATTTGTATCCGATAATTCCACTACTGTGTATTATACAAACTTTTGTTAAAAAGCTAAATAGATTACTAACTATTAATTCAATATTGCGACAAATCTTTTCAGCCTTAATCAACGCATGATTTTCAAAGCCAAAAGTGCAGCAATTTGATCGGCAATTTGCAGTGGCTCAAAGGGTTTGGCGATTTTTGTGTCATACTCAACTGAAAATCGCTATATCTAAGGCGGGCGAAGCCCGCCTTAGATAGCTTACCAGCCGAGAATCTTCGTGATTTGATCGACAATCTTGGTTGGATGGAAGGGTTTGGCGATCGCACCTTGGACTCCTAGCTGAGCAATTTTTTGCGGTTCGGTGAGATCGACGCGAGCAGTCAATAGAACTACAGGAATATCGGCAAGATTTGGATCGGCTTGTAGTTGTTTGATAACCGCAAAACCATCCATACTTGGCATTAGCATATCCAGCACGATCGCATCAGGTTTGGCTATGGCACTCTCAGCTAATCCCTCTTGCCCCGAAGAAGCAGTTGTTATTTGCCAATTGCTAAATACTTCTACACAAGACTGCACAACTTCACAAATATATTCCTCATCATCGATCAATAAGATTGTTTTTGAAGATTCATTTTTCATTTTGGTTAGAAATACAGCTTTTTTCTTACGGTAGATTTGGAACTTTGGATATAGTATAAAGAATAAAAATGAGGACAATCTGAGGAAAAGAGAATCAAGCAAACTCGATTGTTCTATAGCTAGGATGTAAACCCCAAAATAGAGTGGCGGCACGAAGCGCCGCCACTCTATTTTGGGGTTTATTTACATGATTACCAATTTAAAAGCTGAGAAATTTGATCGGCGATATTGAGAGGTTCAAAGGGCTTGGCAATAGTGCCGACCACGCCTAGTTCAGCAAATCTAGCGCGATCGCTTGTTTGTACTTTAGCTGTTAAGAGAATTACGGGAATATTTTGGGTGTTGGGATTTTGTTGAAGATGCTGAAAGACGTTAATACCATCCATTTCGGGCATCATCACATCAAGGAGAATCGCATCGGGCTGGAGCGCTTCGACAATGCTCAGCCCTGCTTTGCCAGAATTAGCAATTTGGACTTTCCATCCCTTAAAGCTTTCTAAACAAACGGCTATCACTTGAGCTAGATTTGGTTCGTCATCAATTAGTAGAATCGATTTAGTCATAATAGTTATTATCTCATGTTAAGCAGAGCAAAGATCTGCCCTCACCCCCCAGCCCCCTCTCCTGCGGGAGCTACCGTGTACACACAAATTCCCAAGAACTAAAGTTCTTGGCTCAAA
>JANMFC010000537.1:0-5561 GCA_031377675.1 Pseudanabaena sp. OTE_70b_metabat_355
CGCAGCCCTAGAGGGAAAATTGGTAACGGAGTGGAAGGGCAAAAATGCCAAGGAAGCCGAAGCCGATTATCGCCGTGTTGTCGATGAATTGCGCCGCGATATTCTCAAATAACTAATTTAAATAACTAATTTAAAAGTATGTCAACTAGAAAAAAAGTCGGAATTTCAGATTTATTACGCGATGAAGTCCAGAAAGGCGGGGAATCCCCAGTTATTGAGATCACAGCCGAGACTATTTCGGAACCTGTATCAAAAGCCCTAGTCACTACCAAAATTGTTGATGAATCTAAGCCACAAATCCTCGCTTTGGAAACCAGCCTAGCGCAATCTCAACAACAACAAGAATCACTATTGCAAGAGATCGCTGATCTACAGAAAGATTTGCAACTTAGTCAAACTAATGTTGAACTCTTGCAAAAATCCCTAGCGGCGATCGAAGGGAACAAGGGTGAGTTAGAGCAGCAGCTAGTGGCGGTCAAACGCGACAATTTACGCTTAGCCGAAGCGAATATTCAACTCTCAAATCAGGTGGCGACTTTAAGTAAGTCCGCAGAAACATTACAACAATCAGCGAAACCATCAGTTGAAACTGCAAGTACTTCACAGTTAGCGACCCAAAATCAAGCCGCTCAAAATCAATCTTCGCAAAATACTAGAGCCACGCCCAGAAAGCAACCCGTAGATCAACCATATCCCAATCGCGATCGCCCTGCCTATACACGTCCGACGGGTTCTAACGAGCAGTTACAGCGTATTAACAACAAAAATATTGGTTGGATGGACTAACTCTGGGTGTTGGCAATATTACTGGCATTTCGTTTCAGAACTAGCAAGGTAATATCATCAAACACTTTTTGTGTACCGATATGCCGCCGCAAATCAGCAATTACGGAATCTTTGATTTCGGAAGCAGTTTTATGCCAGTTTTCGCTAATTACCGCGCATAGCTTCTCAACTCCATACTGAACATTATGAATATCACTAGCTTCGGGAATGCCATCGGTATAAAGCACGACACCATCGCTTGGTTGCAAGTCAAAAGTAACTTGATGGATAAAAGCCGCAATTTCGGCATCTAAGCCAATGGGGAAGCCCAAATCCATCGTATCAATGCGTTCGACTTTACCACCACGAACCACGAGAATTTCCTCGTGCTGTCCACTAATGCTTATTTTACCTGCTGCATAGTTGACGATCGCTAGGGTCAAGCTCTTTTCCGAATTCATGCGTTGCACGTTCTTAAAGATCGTGCGATTAAGCACATCCAAAAATTTGACTGGATCGACCTCACCAATTTCCTGTAAAGTTCGTACTACGGTCTGTGTCATTAGCATCAGGATACCGCTTTCTAAGCCATGTCCCGTCACGTCGCCAATCCCTAACGTGACAACTCCATCTACTTCTAAAACATCGTAATAATCTCCACCCACTTCGTCCGCAGGTTCCATATAACCCGCTAAATCCAACCCTGCTATATTTTCTAGTTCTTCAGACCTAGGCAAGATCATCAATTGGATCTGACGCGCCACATCTAATTCTGCTCCCATCCGTAGGTTTTCTTTCTTCAACCTCTCGTTGAGAGCGACAATTTCTTCGTTGGCTGAGGCAAGTTCAAGCGATCGCTCTTGGATCGTCAACATGGCAACCTGATAGATTTGCGATTGAGCGACTAGAAGATCCTGTAGGGCAAGTACCCGATAATTTTGTTCGCCAATATCCACCACAATCGGCTCGTACAGCAATTCAGAAGGGCGTTGCAAACATATTCTTGCCGCTTCAAAGATCGGCATATCAATAGTAAGAATGGTAATGTTATCCCTTAAAAAAGGATTTGTCTCTATAAATACATCAAGCGATCGCCTCAGAAAAATTTCTCGACCAAAGGGACGACTGATAATTTCTAGAAATTTGCGGCGAGATACAAAAGCTCTTAAATTGGATTGTTGCGTTAAGATTATCCCAGCTAGCAAATCATCTTGTTGAAAAGCCTGAAATAATTTCTCTCCAGTGCGAGATACATCAATTTGAGAATCAATTGTCCGTAAGTCTCTTAAGGTAGAACTGAGAGTTAATGAAGAAGAAATGCGTTCTTCGGCGGCAGCAAGAGTATAAGTCTGAGGCATTTTTTCATAACTAACTAGGCTCAATTAAATATAAGACCACAAAATCTGTAACAGAACCTACAGATTTTGTGATTTTAAGAAAGCGCAAAGCGCTTTCTTAAAATCAAGAAACAATTTTGACCGCAGAAACTATTCTTAAGGAATGAAAACTTATTAACTTGTGCAATTAAAACTGAAATTTGTTGGGGGCGGGCTTCGCCCGCCCCAACAAATTTCGGTTTTAATAAGTTTTCATTCTTAAGCTGAATGCTGAAATAACGCATTCAAATATACTTTGGCGGTGCTGCGATAGCTATGCGATGCATTTACTGACGAACCAAGGCGATCGCTACCACTGTTTTGTAACAGAAATAAGGACAAGGCGGCGGCAAATACCCGATCTTGATCCCAGTCTGGATGGATTTCTAGATAATTTTTGAGAGTTTCATGTAGTTCTTCAGGAATTTCGGCAAGGATGCTGACGGGCTTATTCATGCTGAAACCTCAACTTTATATTTGTAAACAGATATGAGTAAACAGATCAACAATTTCAACAATTTTTATTAGGAATATCGCAACCATTTTCATGGGTCGGGATTTAATTGTGCGTTCAACTTGTCCTTCTTGTCAACGTGACGAAAAGTTAAGAACCGATGATAAATGCCTGAAAATGCTTTGAACTAATCGATAGTTTAGGCTAGTTTTGTTTACATATCTTCATACCTGTCTAGCCTTAGTTGCTTTCCCCAAGCTTAGATTCTGATGAGTTAATTAATCCTTAACCAGTAAGGATATGCTCTCTTATTCCTAGAAAACTGCCTGTGGAAAACTAATATTTGTCTGTGGAAAAAGTCCCTATATCTGTGGAAAACTCTGTGGAAAACTTTTTGGTTATAAACTTGAAAATTATTTTTATTTAATGTTTCTGAAGCCAATTTTCAGGAACCACGATTAATGTTGTGCCTTGTCGCCTTAACACGATTACTTTTTGCTGTGATGCGATCGCTAGATGGGCATCATCACACCTCGCCTTCCATGAGTTACCTTCATACTGCACGCGCCCCGTCTCTCCTGCGGGTATTTCTGTCAAGGTCAAGCCCTCGGTCGCGTCCTTGAGTTGATGGGAATCCTTGGGGATCAATCGCCGTGAGAGCATTACCATTAATCCAGCGATCGCCATCCAAACCAATATTTGCAGGGCAGGCATGGGCAGAATCAGGGCGATCGCTGCCACAAATAGGGCTGCAATTCCCAGCGCACCTGCAATTAAAAAAGTGGGTATCGGCACTAGCATCTCGATCACGCAGAGTGCGACACCGATGAGTAGCCATATTTGACTAGGAGATAAGTTCATCGATTGCTAGTAGTAGGAGCGGGGAGATCGCTTGATGATTGCTGAGGCTCTGATTTCAAGCTTTTATTTTGAGCAATTTCCACCGTTGCTGAAGAAGGTTCACCCGCGATCGCCTTACTCGGCAGATTATCGAGATTAGGGGCTGTGGACAGCAAACCGCCCAAGCCATTGATCAAATTGCGAATATTGCTCCGCAACTTCGGATCGCCCGTCAGTTCATCAAGATCGGCGGTAATTTTCTTGGCATTAGCAAAAGTCGCTCGTGCCGAATCAAGGGTTTCTCGCAAAGAGGCGATCGTGGTGGGATCATTGAGTTCGCCCGACGCTTTGCGTAAATTTACCGAGGTTTCGAGAGCATTTTCTGTGAGCTTCTGGAGATTGGCGATTAACTTGCCATCACTTAATAAGGGCTTGGCACTTGCCAGTAATGCTTGTGCTTCTCTGGAGGTTGCGGCGATACCATCAAGGGTTTGGGCCAGCTTTTCACGGTTGACCTCGATCAAATCTTGGGCGCTATTGGCGACATTGCCAACTTTAGTCGCCGCGCCACTAATTGCATCGGCGGTATTGCCAAATTTGACAATCTGTCCCTCAAAATTCCCCACGACTCGATTCGCAGAATCAGTTAATTTTTGGATACTTCGCGCCGTGGCTTTGGTGGCAGTTAGGGTTTCATTGAGATTATCCACCAAGTTGGCGCTGTTGATTTTGCGGAGTGTGGCGCTAGAATCCCTGAGCAGAGCGACAAAGCTCACCCCTTGTGAACCGATTACTTCGCCACCTTGACAGATGATTAGTTCACCATCGCAATCTTTGGCTAAAGGATTTAGATTCGGATCGATCGCCTGTTTGTCCTTGGGTGGAAAAATATCGATATTGGTATTGCCCAAAAAACCACTTTGATTAGTTTCCGCAACGGATTGCTTGGGAATTACTAATTTTGAGTTCTCAATACTGACGAGGACATTAACGCCCTCAGTTTGAGTTGTCAGCGAAGTTACCCGCCCCACTTCTACGCCGCGAAATCTCACGACTGAGCCACTATTTAACCCACTGGCATCAGGCATTTTAATCGTAAATGTAAACTTGGAGCTATTCAGTTGCAGTCCGCGCAACCAGAGCAATGAACCCCCAAGAGCCACTACTCCACCGATGATAAATAAGCCAAGCGCACCGTCGCGTAATGTTTTTCGCTGCACGAGTCTCATACCTCCTTGGTCAAAAGTTGAATCGGACCGTCAATGCTGCCACTAAAAAATTGTCTCACATAAGGATTGTCAGTCGCATCAATTGTACTCACATTTCCTTCATAGCGCACTAATCCTCGATATAAAACAATCAAGCGATCGCTGGTACGGCGGATGGTGCTGTCTTGGTGAGTAACGACAATGTAACTATCACAGACTTTTTGTTCACGCAGCGATCGCATCAAGTCTTCGATAATCGTGGAGGCGACAGGGTCTAGCCCTGCGGTCGGCTCGTCATAGAGCAGCACTCTCTGGGTTTGATTGTCGGCGGTGGGGTCATCCATAATCGCACGGGCGAAACTCACCCGCTTTTTCATCCCACCTGACAGTTGGCTGGGATAGCGATCGCTAATATTTTCTAGTCCCACGAGGGCGAGTTTCTGTTCAACTAGCCGATAAATCTCGCGGCGGGACAATTTTGAATGTTCAAACAGGGCAAATCCGACATTTTCGGCAACCGTGAGCGAGTCAAACAAAGCCGCGTTTTGAAACACCATGCCAATACTTAAGCCATAGCTCTCGTCTTGAATATCTTCGGTGGTTACTAGATTGCCATTGACATAAAGCTTCCCTGCGTCGGGCGCAAGCAACCCACATACAAGGCGCAAAATTGTCGATTTGCCAGTACCAGAGGGACCAATAATGGCGATCGCCTCCCCAGAATTCACCGTCAGATCGACACCATTAAGGACGGTATTTGTACCAAAAGTTTTATGAACACCATGTAGTTCTAGCAAAGGTGTCTCGATGTCGCGGCTAGGTTTAGTCAGAGAATTGGATGACTCCATTGGTGTCTATTTCTGATAAGGATTGAAAATTAATTAAAGCCCAAATTTGTTAGGGCGGGCGTAGCCCGCC
>JANMFC010000553.1:0-4073 GCA_031377675.1 Pseudanabaena sp. OTE_70b_metabat_355
TGCCTTCCTACTCTTTTACTTCTTATATTGACTCTGATCCTGCTATGGCTTCTCGCCGAAAACATCTTCAAAAAGTGTTCCGTATTGAGTTCTATGTTTCCACTCTAGACTGGGCTTCCTAGACTTTTGTCAGTCAATCAGCTGCCTGAGTCCGAATATATGCTTACTCCACCGATGTTCAATGATATTTATAAAGGAGCTTTAGGAGAGGTTTGTGGTCAATGTGTATTTGAGAAAATACTTAACATACCCCTATATGAGTTGAGTATTAACGAATTTGAAGTATTTGATTTTAAAACTGAGAATAATGTATATATAGATTTTAAATTCTGGAACAAGAATTTTGTTAGAGATGCTAATGAAGAATTAGAAAAAATACATCGTAAAATGCAGAGAATAAAAGCAGAAAAAGTTCTGATTATCAATATCCTTGCTTCTGAAGATAAAAAGTTTTTACCTCAAAAACAACAGGATGGATCGATTATTGAAATCCCTTATCTTTGTAAAAATAGTCATGTTGATCCTGAAGCAGTGAAATTTATTTTTGAAGAGCTAAACAAATGAGTATTCTTACTAATCGGTTACAAGTAAAATTTGATATTGAAGCACTTAAACGTGATTTTGTATTTATTCGATTTGAGAAACAAACAAAACAAAAGCAGTGGATAGGCTCCGAGCAACTTGACTTACTTTTAAGTGAAGATTTTAGTGCATTTGCAACTATGTTTGAATACGGTAAATTTGCTTATGCCATGTTTAATAGACCTATAGATGTACATAAGTTATTGACAAAGTTGAGACAAGATGAACTGTTTGCTGATGATGCCGTAACTGAAGTAATACCAACGGATGATCAAAGCAATAATAGTGATTGTATTCGAGGCGCTTGGTTAGCACAAATCTTATTAAACTCCCTTGCCTCATCAAGATCTCGCTTTACTCAGTATCAGTTTCGTAATCTTACAGGAGCATTGCTAATAGCTATTCCGAATAGAAAGTATCTTGATGTAGTGAAAGTATGGATTGACTCAAAAAATTGGCTACTACTTTCCCAACCTATTCGATATCGTTCATTAGTAGACATAAGATCAGAGTTAACAAAAACAACTAATCCAACACGTAAAAAAGAGTTGGGAAATGCGCTAAGTAAACCATATTACAGGTTTGAAGCATCGACTGGTACTTTAATAAGACATCTCACACGAGATGGAAACCCAGATTCAAAGACAACTTATGTTGCTTGTGGGGTAACAGGTACAAGAGTATCATTACAATTTCTTGAATTTTCAAGTCTTAATGCCTTTAAGAAAAGCAAGGCTGGCATTTTGCATGAAGTTCTTAATCTAATCACAGAAAAGCTACCTTCTTACATGACTGTCAATTTATCGCAGCGAGATATAGAGAATAAATGTGAACTTAAGAATTTACTCATTAAAGATTCTAAGAAAGTAAATGTTTTACTTTCTAATCAGCAAATTCATATTGTTGATAGAGTAAATGATGCAGATTCTATAGATATGGTGGAAAAACTGAAAAATCTGATCATAGATAAAATCGGATTATCCTCTGAGAATATTACTATTGGGAAGAAAGATAAATCTAAAAGCCTTAACTTCAGAATAATTCACGAAGAGGCTTATTATGATCAACAAAATAAGAACGATGAATATGTACGTTCAGACATTAATACCACTCGACAAAATATTACTATTGAATCATTGGAGGAAGACAGCCTTAATAGTATTGTTATTACTGGTATTAAGGAACTATTAATCAAACAAGACATTAATTTACACAAATTTAGTTTGTTTGAATGGTCTCGTTTAGATCTGTCTGGTATTTGGACTTTTGTAATGTGGGATCAAGATAGTGAGAACGTTGTATTTATTGAAATAGAGCCAAATGGTTCGTTTTGTTTTTCTGAATTTGATCTACTTAACTGGGGAAAGTTTGAAGAATATAGAGCTTTTATGGTTGACCAGAAAGGGAAAAAGTTACTTAATTTGGACGGTTTAGTTATTTCAGATGATGGCGATATAAATCAAGTATTTTTCACACATGAAATTACTGTTCCTAATTTAAATTTAATCTATAACATTCTCGAAGAGATCCAACAGCCTTTCCCAAGAGATATTTCTACTGGTTCCACTTTATCAATCGTGGCTAAGAAGTTTTTGGAATCAAATACAGTATTAGAGACTGATAAGTTCAATATTTTTTTAGAAGAGCTTTCTAAAATCGGGAATCAAGAAATAATCAAAGAAAAGTTTTATAAATTGATGGCGAATTACTTGGGGGCATCTAACAAGGTAAATACTAAAGATGCAACTCAACTTAGGGATTACTTTTTGGATAAACATAAAGTTCGATTTAAGTTTCCTCAAGACAATCAAAATAAAGAACAGCTATTTAGTAGTTCGGTTGACATCAAATATTTTGGAGAAACAGATCGAGAAGCTTATTACTTTGTGGGAAATAGTAAAGCAAGCATACAGAGTTCATTTAAAGATTCATGTCATTTGCGAAAAATAGTTGCTGTGGGGAAAGACTCGAAATTAGTTTTTAGTCAATTACTTTCTACAATGGATGTTGATTTTGTTAGAACTGGTCAAAGTACGGTTATTCCTTTCCCGTTTAAGTACATTAGAGAATATATAGAAATGAACAAGGCAAATCAATAACCGAAACAAGGGGCTTAAGCCCCTTGTCTGAATATTAAACTTTTGGCAATTGGTACTGGGCAATGATTCGCTTAGCAAATTCTGGGACATGGGCTTCTAACTTTTTCGGATAGTTGCGGCGTACATACAGAAAGTTGCGGACAAAGTGGGAATCAATCGAGAAACGTCCATATTCCAAGCCTTTGGGACCGACTTTATTCACCACAAAACTAATGATCCAAGCCAGCCATATCGGTAAAGTTACTGCTTGATCGTAAGCCCCAATCCCTTGCTGCACGGCGGCGCGGCGATCGCCACTAGAGATCACTGGCTGAGTTTGCAATTGATCTTTGATTAACTCCAGCATCTCTTTGCCAGTATCATTGCGGACTACAATCCATTGCCAGCCAAAGGTTGCGCCCATATAACCGATCACGATATCAGCAAGAGCATTGGTGTAGTCAAAACAAGTCATACAGGAAGGCGCGAACACATCTTTAAGCTCTTTAGTGTTTAACCCAAAAAATGGCACTTGTTCGGTAGAACCATCGGAATGCCTAAAATGCACATTAAAATCCTGCATAAATTCATAATGCACGACTGTTTCAGGGGATCGGCTGGTGGTATCGAGAAACTTTTGCAAGCCCGATCTCGTGACATTATCGGTACAAGGCGTACCTAACACATACAGTTTTTCTAAACCAAGTTCCTTCTCAACGGTTCGCAAGGCTTGAATTTGACAGCCGACACCGATCGCTAAAAGTCTTTTGATACCTGATTTTTCGATCTGTTCTAGAACCGAGAGATTTGGTGAAAGAGTCGGTTTATTCACCCGCGCCGCTAAAATTTCCTCACGGTTTCGGGCAATAATTGGCTGTGGTTTAAAGCGATCGCTTTCACTAGACTGCACACAAACTACGCCTTCAACTAAGCCTTTTTCCAACATGGCGATCGCTAGACTAGAGACAATTCCTGTCCATTGCGCTCCCTCAATTGGTTCAGTTTTACGAGCGGCGATCATTTCTTGATGCACACCGAAATATAATTCTTGTTCATTATCGAGATCACGCGATCGCCCGTGGGATTGTGTTTCGAGTTGATCAATATGCTGGGTGATAAACGCGCAAGCCTCTTTAACATAATGAATGTAGTAGGTATCACAAAGCCCACATTCACTGCATAGTTCTTTAGCGGGGCGGCGCTGTGTATCTGGGAGAGCTTTTGCTTTGCGATGGGATGGGACAACCGACATTTTGCTGTTTTTGCTATTTGAGTTACTCTCAATCATAGATTACAGCGCTTAGCGCTGGCTTAAAACTTATAGAAATATGTAGGAGTGTCGCCTTGCGACACTCCTACATATTTCTAAGTACCTCGGCATAATTAAATATAAAACCCAAAAGGGTTGCGGCG
>JANMFC010000563.1:0-4393 GCA_031377675.1 Pseudanabaena sp. OTE_70b_metabat_355
CAGCCAACGATATACGCTGGCTGAGCGAAGTCGAAGCCCTATTTTTCTCATAAATGATTTAGGACTGCTATATAGAGTGCATAATTAGGACAATTGAATTGAAACCCGTCCCTGAACTTTATATCCTCTTATGACGCAAAATTCAGTCGTACTGCCACCGCAAGCATCATCAAATGCATTGAACTGGGCAAAAAAAAATCTATTTAGCAGTTGGTTTAATAGCTTACTTACAGTTTTTTGCGTCTGGTTAATTTATCAACTGGTAAGTAATATCTTGATTTGGGCTACGACCAAGGCGCAATGGGCGGTGGTAAGCAGTAATTTGCGACTATTTCTAGTCGGGCTTTATCCAGTCGAAGAGTTTTGGCGATTGTGGATTATTTTAGCGATCGCGGGTTTACTATCAGGAATCTCATGGGGACTATGGGGGCGGTTTAGTCGAACAGTAGCGATCGCCATTAGTTCCTTTTCCGTGGCGCTAGCGATTTTGTTACCCGTTGAGGGGATTTTCAAAATTTTAACTTTGGCAATTAGTGGCGCGATCGCCTTGGGATTTTTGATTGGTCAGCAAGTCAAGCGATTTGAGTCAAGTTCTTTGATTTTGGCGATCGCCTGGTTCGCAACTTTGCCAATTTCCTTATGGCTAATTGGTGGGAATTTGGGATTGACGGCGGTTGATGTCAACGCATGGAACGGATTAGTCTTAACCTTAATCGTGGCGATTTCCGCGATTGTCTTCTCTTTCCCCTTGGGCGTTTTGCTAGCTTTAGGAAGACAAAGTACCTTACCTCTGATCAAATGGTTTTGTATCTTTTATATTGAAGTTGTGCGAGGCTTGCCATTAATTGGCATTCTATTTATGGCTCAGGTAATGTTGCCGTTGTTTTTACCCGCAGGTTTAGAAATTGATCGCGTGTTGAGAGCGATCGCTGCCTTTGTGTTTTTCAGCGCCGCCTATCTTGCCGAGAACGTACGCGGCGGTTTGCAGTCAATTCCTAAAGGTCAAGCTGAAGCCGCGAGAGCATTGGGATTGAGTATCCCCTTAACGATTGTTTTAATTACTTTGCCACAAGCTCTTAAAGCTTCCATCCCTGCGATCGTCGGTCAGTTTATTGGCTTATTTAAAGATACTTCGCTAGTGGCGATCGTTGGTTTAGTCGATTTGATGGGCGTATCTCGCACTGTCCTATCGCAGCCAGAATTTATTGGTCGGTATGCTGAGGTATATCTATTTGTGGCTTTAATCTACTGGATGTTTTGTTTTTCTTTATCTCAAGCGAGTCAAAAACTAGAAAAGAAGTTTAATAGTCTGCATTAGTTTCTACAAGATGATTCAGCCTAGTTGGTTGGATGCTTTCAGCCTATGAATCTATTAAAAGAATCTATTAAAAGAATCTATTAAAAAACTAACATTTCGCGAATCAGCCATTTATTATCTTTTCGTACCAAATCATATTCAACGGTATAGTTAGAATCTTCCTTGGAGGCACTACGATCTAATTCGCCATTGTAAAAATAATTGCGTGATTCAGAAATTTTTGCCACAACCTTAGCTCTGCTATCGCCATCGGGAATTACCTTGTCAACTTCGGTTGACTTAATTTGATACTGCAAATATGAATTACTTGCCTTAAGGTCTTTGACACGACTTTTCCAATCAATCAAAACAGGCTCAGTCAAAATCTCTTCTAAGAGATTGTCTTCATAGGTTTTGCCCAAAGCTCTAGTTTTAGTGGATTGCCATGCTTCAATTACCTTGACGGCGATTTCTTTATCCAATGGTCCTGTCGAAGCAACAGCGATCGCAGTTGGAGCATTAATGGTTTCGACGATGGGGGCGATCGCTTTTTCTAATGGAATAAAAGCATCAGAACGAGAAGCTCCAGTTAAAGAACGGAAAGCCCAAACTAATAGCCAGATTGACCCACCGATTAAGGCGATCGCTGTTGCAATGACGATGAGCAATCGACCGACATTAAATTTGCGTTTTGATGATGAATTAGATGCCGAATTAATGGAGCCAGATGGACGTTTGATTTCTTTGACTGCTTCAGAAATATTTTGAGATGAATTTCTGGCGGGAGAATTATTGCTGGAACGGCGAGATTTAGGTAGATCCCGTGAGGTATTTGGATTGGATTCGGCGCGATCAATTAGGGGTGTTGCGGATCGCTGAAAACGATTGGGAGATTCAGGTGCATATTTAGAGAGTCTTGGCTCATTGTTGCTTTTGATAGCACTAGACTCATTGTCAAAATTAGCGCGATCAAAACTGCTCCTTGCGGTCGGAATATCTTTTGGAGAACTTAGCATCGATGTTAGGCGATCGCCGCCCACAGGAGAAGTCCATTCTGAGGACAAAGCTGATGCATTTGGCAATTCTTCCAGATATGCTTGCACCTGATCATCAGCAAAATAATCTTTGAGCGAGACGACTTGACTCATCAGATCGCGAAAATGGGGATATACCTCTTCTTGCATCCAGCGCTCACTGTAGAGGCATAGCCCTGGCAACAGATCGGGCGCACCCTCAGAATTTTGGCGAATGAAAGCAATTTGATCGGCTTCGGAACTACTATTGATCGCCGCACTTGCTTCTTCTGTTTGCCCCAGCAATAAAGCACATACCGCCTTTTCTAGATAAATATCCTGTCTGGCGCTGAGTTTGACCAGCAGCCCTTTCGCTCGGCGAATCAGAGCAGGCTGTCGTTGCGAAAATCCCCGCGCAATCAAAGCATATACGGCTAAATAAGTTGCCACAGAGGAAGGACGGCGAGCCTCATCTTCAAATAGGGTTTGCTGCTCGATTGCAGTCATGTAGCTGCGTAATTGCTGAATAAACCGCAAAAAGTCATCAATGCCCAAACTAGAATAGTCATTGCCCGAACCATCAATACCGCGCCTAGCGTCAAGCATTTCTTGCAAAAGGGACATCCCTTTGCGGTGATCGTTGGTATGATTGTCAGGGCTTGCTAACAATTCGAGAATACGGTAGGGGCGCAATCGAAATAAATCCGCTTGGATTTCACTGCGAATACTTAGGAATAATCCTTCTCGCAATAAAATTTCTTGGGCGGATTCAAGAGATGTGGCGGCTGATTCATATTGTCCCTGTTTCCAGTTTTCACGCCCTAGTTCTAAAAATGACAACGAAACAGATAGGAGTAGATCAGGATCGTGGGGCGAAATTCTGGGAGACTGATGCTCGGCTTCTTCAGGATCGTAATAGGGCTTGGCTAGGGATAAAACTTTTTCGGATTCACCGAGTTCATACAAAATCAGTAGTAGCCCTGCAAAGTCTCTTTCATCGGCTTCTAGGTGATTTTGGGCATGATCGGGGGCGGTTGTTATGTTTACAGGATTGTTTTGGCGATCGCTGGCTGGTTCATCGAGATTACTAGGAGCATTTAGGGCAGCCTGATCGCGATCAATCAATATTTCATAAGCCCGATCAACAATTCGCTTACGAGAGGCGATCGCCGCATCAGAATATTCACGCCTTGGCATAGAGAGCAGGCGATCGCGATGGGCTTGATGGATTTTTTCTAGCCCTGACAGGTGTGTCAAACCAAGAATGCGATAACAGTCTAGGGGAACTCTCACTTTGCTTTTCTACCCAAAACTCCAATTGGAAATGCCGTTCTGAACGCCGATAATGCCAACCTGTTTGCCTCTCAAAAAAGACGCTTTGCCTTTAAGGTAACAATAAAGTACCAATAAAATAACAAAATTTATCAAAAAATCACCAAAACAGTCAATTTCAAACACTCAAAAAAAGTGAGTAGAGACAACGCACGAATTATACACTAAGACAATTAACTAAGCCAATTAACGGTAGATTGCTTTTTTCGTGTGCTTACAACGTAAGTTGACTCTTTAATTTCATATACTTGATTTCTAAATTTTTTCAGGAAATCTAAGCCTTTATCAACAAGATTTTAAATTTTGACCATCTTGTTTTTGGATTTCTAAGGAACGAACGCGCATGATTGTGTCTACCACAATGTTAGAAACTTGTAGATCTTGATTACAATTAGCAATTACCTAGCAACAAACAAATAATGTAATGATATTAGACAATAGCAAAGATCGCAAAGTATACGAATGGATTGAAAAGTATATAGAGCAAGGCGCGATCAATGTCGTTACAGGTTATTTTACGATCGCCACTCTAGCTTATATTTCTAAAAAAGTTAATCAACAAACATCGAATTTTCGGTTGGTGCTTGGCGATATTGTCAACTTTGATCGAGAAGAACATCGAACTCTAGATTTGCTTAATGAAAATATTACGATTGAGGCGGCTTTGAAGCTGAATCGTTTAGCACAGGAAGCGGTGGAATTTTTGAAGCAAGATAAAGTACTTGCCAAAACTTTAGAGCCGAACTTTTGT
>JANMFC010000564.1:0-3696 GCA_031377675.1 Pseudanabaena sp. OTE_70b_metabat_355
CAGCCAACGATATACGCTGGCTGAGCGAAGCCGAAGCCTCTCACAACTCATTTAGTATTGCTACATAAACTAAGCAGCGACTTGCTTAGAGTTTTTATGTTCGCGCATAGAGTTCACAAAACGCTCGAATAGATAATCGGCATCGTGAGGACCTGGACTAGCCTCTGGGTGATACTGCACCGAGAAGATTGGCAAAGTCTTATGCTCCAATCCTGCGACAGTGCGATCGTTGAGGTTAATGTGGGTTAACATCGCCGCCGACTGATCAAAAGATTCACCTGTGAGGGCAAAGCCATGATTTTGACTGGTGATCTCCACGCGGCGATCGGCATTTTCAGCTTGATTTTGGGCGGGTTGATTGAGTCCGCGATGTCCAAACTTCAGCTTGAAGGTGTCGCCACCCATCGATAAACCGAGAATCTGATGTCCAAGGCAAATACCAAACATCGGTTTATCCGCCGCTAACAAAGCTTTGGCGGTTTCAATGCCTTGGGTAACTGCCGCAGGATCGCCAGGTCCATTTGATAGGAAAATACCATCGGGATTGTAAGAAAGAATCTTTTCGGCGGACGTATCGGCAGGAACAACGATCACGCGGCAACCGTAACTAGCCAGACGGCGGAGAATATTGCGCTTTACACCAAAGTCGATCGCTACCACGGTCATCGCTTCGCCTGTTAGCTGCGAAGGTTCGATAAACTCCCATGCAGGTAGGGTTTTGTCCGCCCATTCATAAATGCGATCGGTTGAGGCGGCTTGAGCCAGATTTTGACCTTGCATTGATGGTGCTGCATTCACCTTGGCAAGTAACAATTCAGGATCGAGAATTTCGGTAGAGATACCGCCATTCATTGCACCTAGCGATCGCAGTTTACGGGTAAGCGCACGAGTATCAATCCCCGCAATTCCGACCACATTATGCGCCTTCAGGTAATCAGGCAGAGACTGACGCGATCGCCAGTTGCTCGGTACTGCGGTAATATTTCTAGCAATCACGCCGCGCACTTGGGGGCGATCAGACTCATCATCTTCGGGGGTTACGCCCGTATTGCCAAGTTCGGGACAAGTAAAAGTTACAATTTGACCTCGGTAGCTAGGATCGGTCATTACCTCTTGGTAGCCAGTCATGCCCGTATTAAATACTACTTCGCCGATCGCGGTTCCTGATGCGCCAAAGGCATAGCCACGGTAACAAGTACCGTCCGCCAAGACCAAAATCGCTGCTTGCTTTGTTGCCATATCTTCAAATACTCGTTCGTTGCTGTCCACTATTCAAATACTTATTGTGGACACTTGCGATCATTCTAAACGTTATCTAGGTCACAAGAATGAATCTTAATTAGTTTACTGCTGAATATTTGGGTATAAAATTTACGCTTCCCAAAATTTTTCTCCCTGACTATTAGTAAATTTTTGGAGAAATTTTGGCAATAGATATGGTAGATAGTACCAATCTGAGCGATGGTCGATTGGGAGAGAAATGATTAATTGTCCAAAATCATCAGAATTTTGATCGCATCTTACAACTAGCAAATCAGAGTCACCAAGAAACTCGCCAATAATCAAATCTCCAGATTGAAACTCATTAAAACCTCGTCTTAAAATTTGCTGTTGTTCTAAAACTTTTTGTGGCGACCAAATAATTAGCCCTGACTGTCCGTAAGTTTTATCTTCAAATAGACGTAAACCATTAGATTTTTGCCATAGTTCTTGCAAATCTTCTGGCAAAGATATATTTAATCTGGTCTCTATAGCTTTAGAAGATCTAGCGATCGCAGGGACAATTTCTGATTCAAGGGGCATGGCGATCGCCATGTCATCTAGTTCAATTCTGCCTAGTTGTTCAATATTTTTTAAGATTGCGTCAATTTTAGATTTAGCTTGTGTCTGCATAATAAAATCCTACCAATTACGCCAAAATTCGTTAAATTCGCTTTGATGAACTTCACGCAGCACAGGCACAAGGTTATCAAAGTCGTTATTGCCGCCTAATTCTCTAGGGTGAACATGATGAATATCATAGCTTGCCCAACCCTCTTCGGGTACGGGATATCCTCTTGCTATCCATTCTGATATGTATTGACCACGTTCTTGTCTGCCCCAAGCTACTCTTTGTTCTTTTGGTGTTTTGGTCAGAATGCCTTTTGGGAAATGAATTGGCTTGCCATTTCGAGGATCAATCACATTAGGGTATGGCTGTCCTTTTGCGTTAACTATATTTTTGCCTCCAAATTCATAGTTTGGATACTATAGCGCTTTCACTGCCAGCTAGAGGTAAGTTTAGCTGCTGCCTAAATTCAGCTAGTTCTTGAAAGTAGTTAGTCAAGCGGTTTTAATTAATAAATTATTAGGTAATAGTCACAAAAAATGCAAAAAATATTTATTTGTGGCAATTTTGTATAAAATGGCTCAAGTTAACAAGTTGTTACTATGCCATCAAGTGAACTAATAGACTATCGGCTCGTACTGATCGCGCATATCATATGTGCCGATCGCGGTTCCTGATGCGCCAAAGGCATAGCCACGGTAACAAGTACCATCCGCCAAGACCAAAATCGCTGCTTGCTTTGTTGCCATATCTTCAAATACTCGTTCGTTGCTGTCCACTATTCAAATACTTATTGTGGACACTTGCGATCATTCTAAACGTTATCTAGGTCACAAGACTGAATCTTAATTAGTATTTTCTTCGAGTTTATAGTTTGAGTGCTACGGGGCGATCGCTTTACGACTGGACAGAAGAAAGGGTTACTAATTAGCGTGGTTTAATCTAAACATATTCTAAACGTCATCTAAACGGCTAAATCTTTACCAAGCTCATAGCCTAGATACTCGTAGGCATCAGCTCTCTAAACGCAAAGATATACCTTGTCAAGTGGAGAAAATAGATCGATGATTTGACGGTTAGGAATTTTTCCCCGACACTTAATCGACCTCAAGAGAAGAATTTCCACCATGATACAAGGATGGATACAGATTGGACTGACACTGGTGCTGATAGTGGCGATCGCTCCTGTCTTTGGTAGCTATATCGCACGAGTGTTTCTCGGTCAAAAGACAATATTAGATTCAGTTTTAAACCCATTGGAGGGGTTGATTTTTAACCTCAGTGGCGTTAAGGCTGAAAACCAAATGACTGGATGGCAATATGCTCGTGCTGTCTTGTATAGCAGTTTCGCAATGTCAATACTGGTATTCGCGCTGATCATGTTTCAGGGAGCATTACCGCTAAACCCAACCGCCTTGAGCGCACCAACTTGGGATACAGCGCTCCATACCACGATTTCATTTGTCACAAATACCGATCAGCAGCACTATTCAGGCGAAACCACGCTTAGTTATGCTTCGCAGATGTTGGGACTGGGTTTCATGTTCTTTACGTCCGCAGCTACTGGTTTAGCAGTGGGGATCGCCTTTATTCGGGGTTTAACGGGTAGAGCTTTAGGTAATTTCTATGTCGATCTGACTAAAGCAATTACTCGAATTTTGTTACCAATTAGCGTCATTGGCGCGATCGCCTTGATCATCGCAGGTGTTCCTGAAACCTTATCCGCACCTGTAATTGTACCAACCTTAGAAAATCCGAATATCAGTCAGGCGATCGCGATCGGACCAGTCGCTCATTTCGAGATTATCAAGCAACTTGGCGAAAATGGCGGCGGTTTTTTTGGTGCTAATTCTGCACATCCCTTTGAG
>JANMFC010000565.1:0-6064 GCA_031377675.1 Pseudanabaena sp. OTE_70b_metabat_355
TTTGGAGTAGATGCTAACGGTGATGGTGTAATTGGTTCTCCCTACACCGCCATTGAATCCGTTGGTAACACTCAATTTGTTAAAGATGGTGCAAACAACTACTTTGCCCAAGTCGGAAGCAACACTCCTGTTGCCATCAAATTTAACGGAACCCAAATCTCCCAAGGCATTTTTGGCTCTGATTGGCAAACCCTAGCCGCAGAAACTGTCAACGGCGAAAACCAAGTCCTTTGGAAAAACGTTACAGAAAATTTTCTGCACATCTGGCACTTGGGCAGCAATTGGAACTGGGTATCCTCAGAAGGACAATGGGCCTTAAACTCAAATGATGCTTTTAATAAAGAAACCCTCTTCGGAGTCGATGCTAATGGGGATGGTTTCGTGGGCAATTTTGGGCGCTAATCAATGGCGCAAAAATCGGACTAAAAAGTAAACTTTTATAGATAGCTTTCGTAGAGGTAATTCATGAATTGCCTCTACATTTTTTATGTTTAGGAAAATTATCCGCGAATCACGATAATACTGTGCCCTGCGGGACTGATCGCATTTTCGGTGGTGGTGCGATCGCTTAGTGATACTAAACCCTCACGGCGATCGAATATCACTAACCAACCTGCATCTAAATTTAAACCCGATAGATATTTATCCAATTGCTTTAATCCTTCGACTAACGGATCTGGTTTGCGATCGCGCCATACTTTTAATTCCATTCCTAAGACTAGCTCCCCATATCGCAAACAAATATCCATTCGTCCCGAACCGATCGCATACTCTCTCTCTAATGTGCCACCGCCATTAACCACTCGGTGCAGAAAAGCCATTAATACTAAGTGTGGTGCAATTTCGGGATAGGGGGTACTTTTAAATAATGGTTCGCCATGTTGTTGCCAAAATTCGAGAAATGTATCAAGCAGAACTTGAGTGTTTAGGCTTCCATCAGCATTCAACCAACTAGGCTGAATCATCGGCAAACTATCCTGTGTTCCTTGAGATAAAACTCGCGGAATTACTTCTTGATAGATAGGATTGGCAATCTTTAAGCCGCCTTCTCGACTCCGCACTACTAAACCCAAATCCAACAAATAGCGGCGATCATCTTCTGGCGTATCTCCTAACTCTAGTCCAGACAAGATTGGTTGAATAATCGCCCTGACCCGATCTTCCCTTAATCTCTCGGCAAGGCTATCTAAATGCGTATCTTGTCGCTTAATTAGGATTTCTTTAGCTTGATTGATTAATTCTACTGTAATTGGAATCGTCACATCTTTGGTGATATATTCGACGACCTCTTTTGCTAAAGCATTAACTAACCAAGGCTGACCATCAGTCAGATAGAAAGCTCGTTCAATTGCTTCGGGTGTGAAAATTTGCCCTGTTGCTTCAGTGTGCTGTTGATAAAGATTCTGCACATCTTGGAAACTAAAATTGCCTAAGGTAATGGAACGAACTTTAATATTAAATGGACTCGATGTATTGAGTCGTTGACTGCCGCCAGATGCAACTTTATAATCTCGCACATCGCGCATTCCAATTAGACCTAAAGAATGGGGAAACCCCTGTGGACGATTGGGATAACCCGATCGCAGTTGTCTCAATACCGATATTAAAGTCTCATCGCTCAAGGCATCAATTTCATCAAGAAACACAACCAGTGGACGCGATGATTTTTTTGCCCAAATACTTAATAATGTGCCGATCATGCTTCCTGCATTGGTATCTGGCCATTCTGGAGGATAAAGCTCTTCAGGCAATCGAAACTGAATAGATTGTTTCCATTCATCTAAAATAGCCCGTTCCGCAGCCCCTGGATCATGGGGAAAAACGGCTCCGACTTCGAGAGAAAGCATCACGGCAGTATAGGCTCCACTAGCGGTCAATTCTTGAGCAAGGGTTAACATCGCCGTAGTTTTGCCGACTTGTCGAGGGGCGTGGATCACAAAATAATTACGCTGGGCGATCAGTTGCGCTAGTTCTGGTATCCGCTCGCTAGAGGACAATGTATAGTGAATGTCGGGTTGGCAGGGACCTGCTGTGTTAAACCATTTGGGCATATTTTAACTTTGATTAGAAAATATCTGTTGTATATTTATCAGTTTTAGGATTTACGCAAAAGAACTTGAATCCGATGCTGAATCTCTAGATAAACCAGCAAAGCATTCACATCCGCAGGATTAACCCCACCGATACGGCTAGCCTGTCCAATCGTCATCGGACGAATTTTACTCAGCTTTTCTCTCGACTCTTTAGAGAGAGTCTCGATCGCATTATAATCAATGTCAGTCGCTAGTTCACGTTAAGTTCTTGGTTTGATTAATAAAATAATCGTGAAATTCTTGGATGTTGAGCGATCGCGTTGAATTGCCAGAGCGGATATAGAATTCTATGCTTTTTTCTGATTTTAAAATGATCGCTTTCATGGCTTCGACATAGCGAGGTGAGTCTTCTTCAATTAGATTAATTGCTGATTGATTATTGATATTGTATGCTATAGCGATGCGACTATTGTAAGCTGAGAGGCGATCAGAATTGTTCAAACTAGTAAGATATAATCTAATAGGTTTACAGATTAAAACTATAGGAAATTCATGATTGCAACAGACACAGAAAAAATGATTTATAAAAATGAGGTAATAGAAACGGATGATGACACTTTAGAAGAAGATCAAGGTGAAGAAGGGCTATATCCTTACGATCCCACTGAAGCAGATATTGATATTCGTGAAGACCCTCAAACTGTTTTCGAGTTGATGCGAAAATACGATAATGGCAAGCTAATTATTGAGCCTGATTTCCAGCGTAATCTTGTTTGGGAACGAACTCAACAAAGTAAATTTATTGAGTCGGTTATTTTAAATTTTCCCATACCACCCTTTTATGTTAATCAAACAAGAGAGGGAAAATATATAGTTGTCGATGGATTACAACGCACTAGTACTTTGCATGAATTTGTAAACAATGGATTTAAACTCCAAGGATTAGAGGCACTTAAAAAATTAAATGGTTGTAGTTTCTCAGATCTCAAAAATTTATCTGGAGATTATCAAACAAAAATTGAGGATAAAAAACTTAATCTTTATGTGATTAGACCATCGGTTCCTGTAAAGGTTGTTTATGATATTTTTAATAGGATTAATACAGGTGGAACTAATCTCCAACGTCAAGAAGTACGAAATTGTATATTTTTAGGTAAATCTACACAGTTACTTAAAGAGTTAGCTGAGTCAGATGAGTTTAAAGTTGCGATTAATCAAGGTATTTCACCAAAGAGAATGAAAGATAGGGAAGCAGTTTTAAGATATTTAGCTTTTAGGATTTTTGACTATGAAAAAGATTATCAAGGTGACATGAGTAATTTTCTAGAAACTACAATGAAAAAGATAAATACGATGAAGTCGACAGAAATTGACTCTTTAAAAGATGATTTTAAAAGAGTCATGAAAATTACCCATGAATTCTTTGGAGATAGAAATTTTCGCTTGCCTACCCTTCGAGGTAGAGGCATAGTCAATATGGCAATTCTCGAATCAATAGCTTACTTTTTCTCTACTAAAGATGATATGTTTCTAGAGCGATACAAAGTACAAATCATATCTAATTTTGACAGATTAATTCAGAATATATATTATTTAGAATTCGTGAAAAATGCTACTAGTGCTAAACACAAGGTCGTTAATAGATTTAATTTAGTCCAAGAGATTTTAGGAGACATAAAATGATAACGCAAATAGAAATAGAAAATTTTAAATGCTTTAAAAATAGAGTGTCTTTCCCTTTAGGAAAGTTAACCTTATTAACAGGAGTTAACGGCAGAGGTAAATCGACTTTGCTTCAGTCACTGTTATTAATGAAACAATCTATTGAACATGATGAAAACACAGATAAAATCCTTTTAAATGGTAGTTGTGTCAATTTAAACAGCTTTGATGATGTTCGTAATAAAGACACATTAAGAGATAAAGTAATAGCATTCAAATATTATTATAAGTCTATATTCATTCCTAGTGTAGAAAAAGGATATTTTGAATATCATTTCACTGAAAATCCAAAAGATGAAATGATATTGCAGATTCCACGAATTTTTTTATATGCTCAATCTACAATAATGTCTGGACGTATATTATTGTTTGATGTTGAAAGAATCTTTAACCGTATAGATAAAAGCTATTACCTATATAAAGATCCTGATTTGACCATTCTTTCAAATTTATCACATTTAGTTCCTCATGATTTTCACACAAATTTATCATATCTGATTCCTCCTGAATTTGATATGAATGTGTCCGATCTAGTTCCTTCTGAATTTGATCATCAGGTTTCTTTAGATAGCATTATGGAAAATTTGCCAGACGTACTAGAGCCTATTTTAAAAGCAGCTTTGAATTTTCATCGTATTCATTACATCTCTGCTGATCGCATTGGACCAAAAGACTTTTATCTTAAGTCAACTCTCGATAAGTTCCCCAATGTTGGTGCAAGAGGTGAATTTACAGCTAATTTACTTTATAAGAAACAGGACGAATTAGTTGATGATAGACTTTGCATAGGCGAAGATGCTAAAACTCTGATTACACAAACAGAAGCATGGCTAAGTAAAATTTTTGGTGGAGCTAAACTTGAAATACCCAGTTCACAAAGTAGCATTCTAGAATTGCTATTTAATACAAGTGCATCAAAGGATCGCTTTAAACCAGCAAACGTAGGATTTGGATTCCATAGCGTTCTGCCAATTATCGTTTCAGGATTAATTGCCAAAGAAGGTGAAATATTAATCGTTGAAAATCCTGAAATACATCTACATCCAAGAGCGCAATCTGAGTTAACTAAATTCCTCGCTAAAGTTAGTAGCTGTGGAGTACAAGTTTTAGTTGAATCTCACAGCGATCATATTTTAAATGGTTTACAGGTAGCTGTCGTAGATAAAATCATTGGAGAAAATGAAATAAGTGTTTTGTACTTTCAGTCAGATAATCAAGAGCCAGTTGTCCAAATTCCAATTCAGAAAGGTGGACGAATAGAGGTCTGGCCAAAAGGCTTTTTTGATCAGTCAAATGAAGATTTAGAAAAGGTCTATGGAATGTAAGAATGGAGATATTTATTAATGAACATTCGCTTCATGGACAATATTACGAGAAAATTGAATTTGAGAAATCTCTAATGATTTTGGAATCCATTTTCTATTTTATAAACGAAAAAGTTAAACCTGAAAACAAGCAAATTTTTGGTGACATCTCTGTTTTTATTGATTATGAAGCAATACGAGGTTCTAATTTTTTTGCTGCGTTTAAAAATAGTAATCCACAGATTCAGAAAAAATTTCGAGAGAGTGTTTTTATAAGATCTCGTGCAGAACACTGGATCTCAGGACAAGTACATTCTCATGAAGATAAATTTTTATATGTATCACCTAAAAAAGATATATATGATGTTAGTAAAACATCGATCGCCGAAGTAACAGAAAGAACTTTACAAAATCCAAATAACAATTACTTATTAGTTAATTTTATCAACTCTATATTTTGTGTTGAAAATTTTCAGCATCCAGATATTCGTGAATGCTTCTCGATTCCCATAGTTAAAAATAACTCTGAAGAGTTTCCAGTAAAGCTAGATAGTTTTGACAATAAATCTGCGATTGAAAACTGGTTAAGAGAGAAACAAATATTAAAAGATCCTGAGTTAGAAGATTGTTTAAAAGATGCGACTAGATTTGAAAAGACATCAATTATTTGTCAAGGGAGATCTGTATATCGAGAAATATCTACACAATATTTGTGGTATTTAGATAACTTCCATAGGAACCATTTTGAAATTTTCGATCCTACTGGTAAGCACCATATTAGATATGGTTATCTAGATGGAACTTCTCGTGAAAGTACAAAGAAAGAAAGAGAAGGTAAAAAGCCAATAATATAAATCAAGAGGAGTACCCCTGTAAAGGTGGCTTTTTTACTATTGTGCAGAAAGGAGACGAAAGGTAGATAGGTGGGGATGTTTAGGGTCGTATGTCTTCTTCTTTTGCGGCTTTTTCGCACCTCGTGGGGACTTAAGAAATCGTTTTAAATTT
>JANMFC010000566.1:0-2779 GCA_031377675.1 Pseudanabaena sp. OTE_70b_metabat_355
AAATTTAAAACGATTTCTTAAGTCCCCACGAGGTGCGAAAAAGCCGCAAAAGAAGAAGACATACGACCCTAAACATCCCCACCTATCTACCTTTCGTCTCCTTTCTGCACAATAGTAAAAAAGCCACCTTTACAGGGGTACGGTTAAGGGCTTAAACCTAGAAAAAAGTTTAAAAGTGCCGCAGAGCGGCACTTTTAAACTTTTTTCTATTAACTTAGATAGGTATAACCATTCAAGCAATGTTCGTACTTTTGCAAGAACAATCTGGCTTCATCAAGGGTGATTTGTTTATCTTGAAGAGCGCGTTCTGTTTCTTGACGAATGTTTTCCAGCATTGCATCACGGTTGTACTGCACATAGGCAAGAACTTCCGTCATCGAATCGCCTTTGATCACATGCTCAACCTTATATCCTGTCGGCGTAGTGTGAATATGCACGGCATCTGTATCACCAAAGAGATTATGCAAATCACCGAGAATTTCTTGATAGGCTCCACCAAGAAATAGAGCTAGAAAATAAGGCTCTTCGGGAATGAAAGGATGCATCTCTAAAACCGATTTGACATCGCGCAAATCAATAAAACGATCAATTTTGCCATCGCTGTCACAGGTAAGATCGGCGATCGTGCCGCGACAGCTTGGTTCTTCATTAAGACGATGGATGGGCATAATTGGGAACAGTTGATCGATCGCCCAACTATCAGGAGCCGATTGGAATACCGAGAAATTGCAATAATAAGTCAGCGCCATCGCCTTTTCCAGATCTTCGAGATCATCAGGCACATAGTTGAGTTTGCGAGTTACTTTGAGAATGCGATCGCAACATTCCCAAAACAGGCGTTCTACCCTAGCGCGTTGCTTGAGCGTGAGATAGCCAAACGTGAATAGACTGATTGCTTCTTGATTGAACTGGACAGCATCATGATAAATCTCTTGATAGTTTTTCTCGTTGATGGTTTCCAAAGCTTCAAAAAGATTGCGAACAATTAAATGTTCATCTTCTTTTAATGGCTCGATCCCTTGATTGGGAATGCCACTAATGCCAACGACATCAAATACCAAAACCGATTGATGCGAGGCGATCGCTCGACCACTTTCACTAGTGAGGGTGGGAACAGGAATATCTTTTTCCGCGCAAGCATCCTTAATCGCGGCGACAATATCGTAGGCATAGTTCTGCATACTGTAGTTTTTAGATGCATAGAAATTGGTTTTGGAACCATCGTAGTCCACACCCAATCCACCACCTACATCCAAATGTCCCATTGGCGCGCCTAGCAATGCAAGCTGCACATAAACCTGTCCTGCTTCACGAAGAGCGTCTTTGATCGTGCTGATATTACTGATTTGGGAACCGATGTGAAAATGTAACAATTTGAGCGAATCCAGCATATTTGCGGCTTCTAATTGTTCGACTGCTTCCAAAATCTCCCACATACTCAGTCCAAACTTAGCGCGATCGCCTGTGGAATCTTCCCAATGTCCCACTCCTTTAGCACTGAGTTTTGCTCTCACCCCAACCACAGGCGCAATGCCGAGTTTGGTAGCGGCGCGAATGATCATTTCTACTTCTTCAAGTTGTTCAATGACAATGATTGTATTCTGTCCCAACTTCCGCGCTAGCAAAGCTGTTTCAATATATTCGGCATCCTTGTAACCATTGCAGATCAATAAAGACCCTGGGGTACGCAATGTCGCAAGAGCAATTAAAAGCTCAGGTTTAGAGCCAGCTTCCAATCCAAATTGAAATGGTTTCCCATACTTGGCAATTTCTTCGACCAGTTGGCGCTGCTGATTGACTTTAACGGGAAATACACCGCGATATACACCATTGTAGTTATAACGAGCGATCGCTTTGGAAAATGTAGCATTCAGTCGTTCAATGCGATCGGCGAGAATATCCGAAAATCTAATTAAAATTGGGGTTCGCAAGCCCCGTTGTTTGAGATCATTCACCAAATCAAATAGGTCAATACAGCCACCGCGATCGCCTTTAGGGGAGACGGTCACATGCCCCGCTTCATTGATACTGAAATATGGCTCTCCCCACCCATCAATGCGATAGAGTGTTTCGCTATCTTGAATAGCCCATTTTTTGGCATCAGCCACAACAGGCAATTGAATCTCTTGCAACATTGTTAATAAACCCTTGATAAACCCTATGAATTTTGATCTACATATTACATTAACTAATACTTGGTGCTGAGGGTAACAACATAGGATCGCTAAATGTCAAAAATGTGAAGTAACAAGAATAGCTATTTGCGTTCTATTTCGTAAATTTAACTGACTCAAAATATTGGTAACATGATTTTTGACTGTTCTGGCGGAAATATAAAGCTGTCTAGCAATCTCTTCGTTATTTGCTCCTGTGGCGATTAGTCTGACTATTTGTTGTTCTCTAGGCGTAAGTTTATCAAAATCTACCGTAGAGACCTCGGATATTTCAGGAATTCTCGCAATTACCTTTCGACCTAAATTTAAGTCCAAATGCATATAGCCTCGATAGACCGCTTGAATTGCGAAGGATAATTCCTCTGGGGAAGTATTTTTCAAAATATAGCCCGATGCACCATGTTTGAGAGCATGAGAAACATATTCCTCCGTTTCATCAACAGTAAGGATGAGAACCTTAATAAGGTGCGACCTCAATATAATACAGTTATTAGGCAGCAACAGGAAACCCATACTGATTGAGCTTGTTCCAAAATTGTTCCCAACGAGTTGAAGTTAAAACTAAAGCTCTTAAACTTAAAATTATGCTCGCCCCCTTTTCCTTC
>JANMFC010000008.1:0-3469 GCA_031377675.1 Pseudanabaena sp. OTE_70b_metabat_355
GCTTATTTGAGCCGAGCTACTTAGCCGATAGCCCTTATAAAACTTGGAAATCTAATATTTCGATAATATCCCCAAGCATCGCCATTGACATGACATCATCCCGAATTTTGGCATTAACACTAACCTTTAACCCATCTTTCAAAATTTGTGGGGGCGCAGGTTGCCAAATTTCATATTGCTGATCGGTTTGTTGATCAGTATCAGAGGCGATCGCCCAAGATCCTGTACCGATATCCACATATTCCACCGTTCCGATGATTTTTATATTCATATACTTGCAGTTTCTGACTTGATCGATAGATAGGCACAACCAAAACAAAGTAGTGAATTGATACTGAGAAAAGCGATCGCAGGGCTTCCTTCCCCAATCCACATCATTTGTGGCACAAGTACCGCACTTGTGGCTAGGCAAACCGAAGTGCCAATCGCTGAGCCAATCGCAAACCATTTCCATTGTGGATGTCCGAGCAGAATCAGTAATAAACCAAGAGGCAGTAACACACTCGCTGTAATCGGATTGAGTGCATTCGTATTAGAAAAAGCATTACCTAACTCCGCTAAAGAACTTCCTGCAATACGGAAAGGCAGTTGGGCAATGTCAAAGACATAGAATCCGCGTAAAAAGAACAGCCCTGCGCCGCCAAAGAAGATTCCATTAAAAAATGACCAATTCCAACGGAAGGGGAACCAGCGATTGAGTAATATGGCTAACAAATAGGAACCAATCATCATAATTAGTTTGGGAACTAGCGCCACAGCACCACCATCAACCCAAAATCTAGGACTCAAATAGCCATTGTCCCGCGCCCATCTCAAGAAATCAGGAATGCCCAATTGTCCTTGAGTCGCAAGATTTACCGCCGCCGCCGCATTTAGATGCCCTGCGCCATAATAGTTGAGCGTATCATCGGCGACTTTGCGCGAAGATTGTTTCAGGATTTGAAAAACTTTTTCAGGATCTTTCACCCCAGATGCTTCGATCAAGGCGACCACACCCGCAACGTGGGGAGAAGCCATACTGGTTCCCTGAAAAGCACGAAATACCGATTGCTTCGTACTGGGATCGATTGTATTCTGTAAAATACCGCCTGTGCTATCGCCATCCTTACCTCTAGCGATCGCCCCACCAGGAGCCGCGACATCGACACCCGCACCATAATTGGAATAGGGAGATTTTTCACCCGTAGCACTGGTGGCTGATACCGCAATTACTTTGGGATAACGCGCAGGATAAAAAGCGGCATTGCGATTGGAATTACCTGCGGCAGCGACAATTACCACACCTTTTTTATAGGCATAGTCGATCGCCTCTTGCATAAGTTTGCTTTCACCACCACCGCCGAGGCTCATATTGATCACATTTGCGCCATTATCCGCCGCAAAAATAATCGCCTCAGCAATATCGGAAATCGTACCGCCGCCTGAGCCAGATAGTACTTTGAGAGGCATGATGCTTGCTTCATAAGCTACTCCTGCTACGCCAAAATTATTATTGGTCGATTGGGCGATCGTCCCTGCTACATGGGTTCCATGTCCATTGTCATCACTGGCATCTTCGCGATCGTTGACAAAATCATAACCCTTGACAAAATTCGTATTTTTGAGATCTTCGACACGGCTTACCCCCGTATCAATTACAGCTACGACAATTCCTTTCCCTTTCGTTTTTTGCCAAGCCTTTTCGATATCGATCGCTTTCAGATTCCACTGTTCGTTATATCTGGGATCATTAGGAGTCGTACTATCCAAAAATTCCATCGAATAGACATAGTTGGCTTCGACATATTCGGTCAAGTTGCGAAGTTCCTCCGACTGTTTAAGCTGTTCGAGAACTTGAGTATCACCTTTGACAATGTATAGATTGTCTCCCTTGGAGAAGGCGCTATTAAATTTGGGGTCAATCCCATATTTGGCGGCGATCGCCTTGAGTTCGCGATCGACTTGAGCAGGTGACAAACTATCGCGAAAGTTCAGCACCATCGAGTCAAATTTTCCTTCCACCGCTAAACCTTGATAGGTGGAGAGCGCCCAAAACAGACCCGCAAAAAACAAGCAACAGAGCAGAAATTTTTTCATTGTTCTAAGACCTCAACCTCAAGTCCTGATTAGCTAAATTGATACAACGCTTTGTGCTAAAAGCAAATCTAAAAAAATTTAAAAGTGACGCTTTGCGTCACTTTTAAATTTTTTTGTTTTATACATTGACTAAAACTTTTCCATTTTCGATCTTAGCGACATAGTTAGAAAGCGGTTTCTCGGCAGGACCTGCGAGAACTTTGCCGTCAGCACCAAACTGAGCCTCATGACAAGGACAGACATACTTGTTGGATTTCCATTTCACATCACAGCCTTTATGGGTACAAACCATACTCACGGCGAGCAGCTTGTTGTTATCGTTGATATCTCGTACTACACTGATTTTATTGGATACCAATTGCTTATCCTGATCAAGTTGAGCTAAAGTTCCTACTTCTTTAAAAGTACCGCTAGGTGCAGCCGCTACTGTAGCGGCGGGTGCAGAAGAAGCGCTAGGAGAATTGCTGTCACTACATCCAATCAATGATGGTGGCAGAATGCTAACCACCCAGCCCAAACCAAACCAAGAAAGTAATTTACGACGATCCATATTTTTTCTCTATGCGTTAGCGAAATGGTGATCAAAATCGATATGCCTTAATCTTATACAAGCATCTAGGCAAAATATACACAATATGAGCATTTTAATCCTTATCTCATATCAACCGCATGAGCCAGTTCACAAACCTTATTTATCTTTTAACCCACAAAGATAAAGGCTTGACATAGATATCATAAACTGATATCTTTCAAGAATAAATTTACAAAAAAATTAAAGTCAAATTAAAGTCTTTGAATAGCAAAAGTAAGAAAACATTAAAAGCGATTTTTGAAAATCCTATACGCTCAGATATTAGATGGAACGACATAGAGAGTTTAATAAATAACTTAGATGGCACTGTAAATCAAGGAAAAGGTTCAAGAGTATTCTTTTATCTCAACGGTCAAGTTGGACGATTTCACAAGCCTCACCCTAATCAGGAAATAGAAAAGTACGCAGTTAAGGGTTTGAGAGATTTCTTGGAGGTGGCAGGTGTTCTACCTGAAGAATAAAAATAATTAAGACACAATAGATAAATCTACGGGGCAGTTATAAACCATGTCCCATTAACTAAAAATTCACAAAAAATATGAGCATCATTACTTATAAAGGATATACAGGTAAGGTCGAAGTTGATATCGAGTCTTCCATTTTACATGGACAGATCTTGGATATCAGTGACGTAATTACCTTTCAAGGAAAAACAATTGTAGAGGTGACACAGGATTTTCAAGATGGTGTGGATGAATATCTAGAGTTCTGCACTGAAGTCGGTAAAACCCCTGATAAACCTTATTCGGGTAAACTACCCTTTCGCACAACACCTGATCACCATAAGTTGATCCACATAGC
>JANMFC010000031.1:0-2342 GCA_031377675.1 Pseudanabaena sp. OTE_70b_metabat_355
AAGCCAAAGAGAAAAATCCATTAAGATAAGCACAGCGATGTTTGAGAACTTGAGGAACATTTTTAGAAGCCCATTGCGCTCCAGAAATTTGTCCCCGCCGATCAATTTGCTTAACTAAGGATTCAACAGCGCCAGAACCAATTGGAATCCCTTGATCATGAAAGTGACTGTAGCAAGGGATGCGATGCTGATGCTTTTGGATATAAGCCAAGAAATTAGCAACACCTGAATTCTGAGATGATTGCAGTATATCGATGACCTGAGATAACTCACCATCCCACAACAGTTGTTTTATCTGATGCAATAGTTGCTCATCTAAGTCGGTTTTCCAGAGATTTTCGACCAAATGATACCAATCTAAAGTTTCACAACGTTGTTGAGGATTGCCAATCTTGCCAAATAGATTCCAAATCCCATCATGCCCATCACCAAGACAGCTAAATATTTCTGGCAAAGGTTGCTGATTTACCCAAGCGACTAACTCTTCGTTCTCCTGAAAAAATGCTCCCACGACTTCAGTATCAAGGTTTACGGCTTTATAGTCTCGCCATACACTCGGTTCACCTTTTGGTGTACGAATTCTGATTTTACCCCCATCAATAGCCATTGATTCGAGCCACTCTGTGGCAATTGGTTCTGGCATCTCGACCTGATGCACTAACCTTTGTTGCTTACTGTGGGATACCTTTACCCCTGTCAATACTTCGATGTCTTCTTCTGCTCTCGCGTATGAACTGTTTGCACTCAATAGCAAACAACATTTTTCTAACTGTGGACTCATCTGGCTATAAGCCCTGATTCCTAATTTCTTTGCCTGTTTCTCGGTTATTGTCAGTTCACCTAAGCAACTTTTTATTTCCCTTGACCTACCAGATTTTGTCCCTGTGCTTGCTTCGATAAAAAAATTCCGATATCTTTACTAACACATTGCTGCATTTGCTCCCGCACTGCGATTTCAAGACCTTCTAGGCTTGTCAATCTCTCTGGCTCTCGACTCTCCGTATCCTTGTATAATATGGCTGCTATAGCTTGCACATGAGCATTAATTTCATTCTTTTCCGATTCAGTCATAGCTTCTCCTCTATCTTTTTATCCTTAAAATTATCTATCTTTTTATCCCGTTTTTATCCTAAGTATTTATACTCATTGCAAAACTGAGATGCACCCTTTAGGACTGCCCATGCGCGAAAAATCGGTGAACAAACCGTTATACCAAAAACGAGTGCAAGCTGAAGCGATCGCTGCTCAAGAACGTTTAATCGCCAATCAAGAACGTCTGGCTAAAGAACAAGCCGAGGAGATCGTCACACAGGAACGTGATCAGAAGGAGAAATTGGCTAATTATTTGCGATCAATGGGAATTAATCCCGATCAAATTTGATCAGGCGATCGCTCGGAAAGGGAACTCATCTTGCTTCTATTTTCGGCTTCTATTTTTCGGCTTCTATTTTTCGGGCTGAAACGGATAAAGCAACTGTTGCCAATAAGTCTTGGGAATATTCTCGTCAGTTCCATAATTAATCGGCTTCTTGGAATCGGGGATATAGTATGTACCAAACATCAAATCGATCATCGGAAATCCCGAAAAATTTTTATCCCGCGCCTCTTGATCATTGCTATGATGCCAATGATGAAACTCTGGTGTCGCAATCAGATGCTTTATAATTGGGAATCGAAATCTCGTATTGGAATGATTAAAAATGGGTAAAATTGCACTAAATATAAGATAGAATCCAAAAGTTTCTCTGGTGAATCCAAGTAAAAAAAGCGGAACTCCCACTACAATATTAACGGCGATCGCTTCGAGAGGATGGAGTCTGGCAGAGGCAAGCCAGTCTAGTTCGGCGCTGCTGTGATGAATTGCATGAAACCGCCATAGCCAAGGCAATGTATGCGCTAAGCGATGCCATGCATAAAATGCTAACTGAGCAATAAAAAATGCTTCGATAAATTGAAAAAATGCAGGTTGGCTTTTGACGGCTAGCTGTAGAGTCGGGGAAATTGCGCCGCGAAAAAAGATATATAGAAAAGCCGCAACGAGATATGTACCTGCATTGACGAGAATATGATTGCAAAAAAAATGAGTGACATCCGTTAGCCAACCTTGACGAAAATGTTTCTGCTCTTTTCTAAGGGGAAATCTCCATTCAAGGATGCCGAATAAGAGCCAAAGTATCAAAAAAGCAATAATAAACTTCATGATTATACCTCAATGATATTTAATGATATTTACGGTACTTTTTTATCACACTGATTTTTTACCACACTGATATTGTTAGGACTTACGCAGAAATTGCTAAGACCCTCACCCCTAGCCCCTCTCCCAAAAAGGGAGAGGGGAA
>JANMFC010000035.1:0-1761 GCA_031377675.1 Pseudanabaena sp. OTE_70b_metabat_355
CCATAATTAATGCCAATGCCATTGGAGAAAGGGATTTTATTTTCGTTTTGCCATACTTGCCGTAGTTCCATTAAGGCTGATCGCATATTTAGAGCCGCATTAACGGCATTCATCGCATCAGCTTTTTCCCCACGCGAAACAGGTGAGCCGAATTCAGCCATGATTGCATCACCGATAAACTTATCAATTGTGCCTTGACATTCTAAAATCGCATCAACCATTCCGCCTAAATAGGTATTCAATTGTTGAATCAATAACTTGGCAGGTAGGCGGCTAGAGAGTGTAGTAAAACCGCGTATATCAGAAAAGAGAACGGCGGCTTTGATGGTGCGTCCTTCTAATAAATCACGAAAACCTTCGGGTTGATTGACGATCTCCTCAACGATGGGAGCCGCAACATAGCGTTCCAAAGTTAGCCTCAGTAAAAGTTTCTGCTTTTCAGCTTCCAGTTTCTCTATTTGCGAACCGATCGCCCCTACGGCTAGTAGTGAAATTCCATTTAGTCCGATCGCGATCGCGGGTATGGCGATCGGCAAAATCATACTTCCATAAATAAAGCTAGCGTAGCCAATCCCAAACCAAGCGATCGCGATACCGAGAGAAGTTAAAATTTGAATGTAGGGACTCTTGATTAAGCACAACAAAATCCCCGATATTCCCACCAACAAAAGCACAAAACCACCCTGTAATAACGGCGTTGGTAATAACTCAGCGATACTCTTATTTTGCATAAGCGTAGCGATCGCATTAGCATGAATCTCAATTCCCGCCATGCGTCCCATCGCTGAGTTTTGAATATCCTGTTTTGAACCTGCGGTTGCGCCAATTAGCACGATTTTATCCTTAAAAAATTTACCGCCTTGAAGCTGTTGACTATTCCAATTTTCAGGATCAATCACATAATAAAAGGGAATCTGTTGCTGAGCATTTGTCCAAGTATCGGCTCCGCCCAAGAAATAAATACCATCACCTTTGGCTTTGGGATAAGTAATCTTAGCGACATTGAGAATGGATTCGGCAAAATTCGGGATTATCGGTAAACCACTATCTGTTGGTGGTTGTACGCCTACACGATGGATATTAGTTGTGACTTCAGGTTGAAAATTAATTAGTCCTAATGTGTTGGGCTTGATTTTGAAAATTGACTCAGGTGAAGCAAGTTGCATAATATTTGCGTCACCGAGTTGGGTCGTTTCGTAACTCGCCGCAAACACGGCGCGATCGCCATATTTGGTAATTGCTTTCTGAAATTTGTCATCATCGACAGCACCATGATCCCCTGGAGTCACGAACAAAATATCAAAGGCAACTACCTTTGCACCTGCTTTGACTAATTTTTCTAGTACTTGGGCATAGACTACCCGCTTCCATGTGGTTGTGCGAAATGGCTCTAAAAATGGTCGTTTTTTGGGATCATAAAATTCACCTTGACGCAGAGATAAATCATCGATCGCTAAGATCACAATATCTTTAGGCGGTGTGATCGAGCCGCGCCAATAAAAAAATGCTGATTGGGTTTGACGTTCAAGATTCTGCACTTCATTTAGTCCCAAGCCTGTAGCGATCGCGCTGAGAGATGCGATCGTTGCCATCAATGCATAACCGATTGATTTAGGATTTGATAAAGCTTTTAGTTTTTTTTGCAGAACCTCTTTAATCATGACTTTCCCTGTGGTAAATCAAAATCTTATCCTAAAAACGAACCAAGAAATTTTGTAACCGTAGAGGCAATTCATGAATTGCCTCTACGGTTACAAAATT
>JANMFC010000113.1:0-8286 GCA_031377675.1 Pseudanabaena sp. OTE_70b_metabat_355
CGCGGGCGATTCCGCTTATTTGGGTTCTTGGTTTTATTATGCATACTTATTTACCCAATATCCATAATTAAACCTAGGCTAATTTCACTCATCCCCCTAAATTTATGTTCTCTGATCCCAGTCCACTTACCAAACTAGAACTAAACTCGGCAATCATTCGCAATCCAATTGTGGTGTCGCCTGAAACTACGGTAATGGAGGCAATCCAGAGAATGAGTGAACTGCGATCGCAATGTGAAACGCAACCAGACCCGTCGAACAGTCAAGAAAAGCTGCACATGAATGTGCGATCGAGCTGTGTGCTAGTTGTCGAGAATGAGCGAATTGTGGGGATTATGACCGAGCGGGATGTGGTGCGTCTCAGTGCTGAGGGGCGATCGCTCGATCTCTTGCGAATTCGTGAAACGATGACGGAGCGAGTCTCCACCTTGCGAGAGTCAGATTTTACAGACTTATTGATGGCGGTAAATCTGATCCAGCAGAAGCGCATTCGTCATCTGCCCATTGTTGATGAGCAAGATCGGCTAGTGGGCATCATCACCCATGAAAGTTTGCGCCAAAACTCCCGCCCAATCGACCTTTTGCGCTTGCGACTGGTCTCTGAGGTGATGACTAGTAAGGTGATTTGCGCTCAGCAAAACCAATCAATGTTGGCGATCGCCCAACTCATGGCAACTAATCGCATCAGCTCCGTGATCATTGCGGCTGATCATGAAGACGAAGATACCCAAAACAAACCGCAAGTACCGCTACAAGTGCCGCTAGGAGTTGTCACCGAAAGGGATATCGTGCAGTTTCAAGCCTTGGGCTTAAACCTTGCAAACAGCAAGGCTTTTGAGATGATGAGTAGTCCGATTTTTACGGTGAAACCAACGGACTCATTGTGGGTCGTTCACCAATTGATGGAGCAACATTTAATCAGTCGCCTTGTCGTAACTGATCACCATAATCAACTCTTAGGGATTGTGACCCAAAGCAGCTTACTCCAAGCTCTCAACCCGCTCGAGCTTTATATCTTGGCAACAGTGCTAGAACAAAAAGTTTTGCGCCTAGAGTCCGAAAAAATAGCCCTCCTCGAAAATCGAAATCTAGAGCTAGAACAAGAGCAAGCCCTAGCTTATCAACAATTACAGACCGAACTGCAAGAGCGCCAAAAAGCCGAACTTGCGTTAATTGAACTCAACCACTCCCTAGAAGCGAAGATTATCGAGCGTACTGAAGCATTGCAAGTCAGCAAAGCCAAACTCCACGCCATGATCGAAGCGATTCCTGATATGTTGTTACGCATAAATCGGAATGGTGATTGCCTACAAACCATCAGCAATAGCGATTATCAAAAAACCTTTGTACCGATTGAGTATCATATTTCGCAGGTCTTGCCGCCAGATTTATGCCAACGACAAATTGGTGCCATTGATCAGGCGCTGACCACAGGACAATTACAGATCTATGAACATCAGTTGTATAACAAGTTCAATCGCTTAGTTTTTGAAGAAGTACGGATCGTGCCGATTTCTGAAGATGAGGCGATGGTGATCATTCGCGATCAAACCGCTCAAAAGCAAACTCAAGCAGAGCTAAAAGCTAGTGAAGCCAGATTTCGGGGCATATTTGATGCCAACGTGGTGGGAATGTTATTTGTCAATTTGCAAGGAGATATTATTGAGGCAAATGATTGTTTCTTAGATTTGATTGGCTACAGTCGCAGTGACCTCCAAGGGCATGAGCTGCACTGGACAAAGATGATTCCCCCCGAATATCTGCCCATTGATCTGCACACGATCGCCCATGTCAAGTTAAATGGTGTGATTGAACCGTGGGAAAAGGTTTATTATCACAAGTCTGGTCATCCTGTATCGGTGTTGATTGGGCTAGCGATGCTTTCAGACGAAGAATGCGTCTGTGTAATTGTCGATATTAGCGATCTCAAGCGTAACGAAAAAGATCTTCAACAAAAACTGGCGGCGATTGAGAGTGCCATTGATGGCATTGCTGTATTAGAAAATGACAAATACATCTACATGAACCACGCCCATGCGGCGATATTTGGCTATGCCAATGCCAATGAGTTGTTGGGCAAAAATTGGCAAATTTTATATTCACCATCGGAGCTAGAGAGATTTGAGAATGAAGTCTTTCCTGTGTTGGGACGCGATAAATCTTGGTCAGGTGAAGTCATCGCCATTCGTAAAGATGGTTCTACCTTTGATGAAGGGCTATCACTGACCTTGACCAATGACGGGCTATTAATCTGTGTCAGTCGCGATATTAGCGATCGCAAACAAGCGAGTCAGATCATCAAGCAGCAGGCGCAGCAAGAAGCATTACTGCGAGAGATTACCCAACGTATTCGCCGTTCCCTAGATTTACAAACCATCTTTGATACAGCCTGCCAAGAAATTCGTCAACTGCTCAAAGCCGATCGCGTTGGTATTTTTAGATTTGATCTGGAGTCTGGCTACGATGACGGTGAGTTTGTAGCCGAAGCCTCTGGGTCGGGACTGCGATCGGTATTGGGTAAGCCCGTTCATGATCATTGCTTTGGCGAAGACTATGCCCAAGGATATTTAGAGGGTAGATTTTCGGCAATTGATGATATTTACAATCATGGATTAACGCCATGTCATATCGAGGTTTTGGCACAGTTCCAAATCCAAGCCAACCTAATCATTCCTTTGCTCTGTGGCGAAGAATTATGGGGATTGCTATGCGTCCATCAATGCGATCGCCCCCGTCAATGGCAAAAATTTGAGATAAATTTGACGCAGCAAATTGGTACACAACTGGCGATCGCCATTCAACAGGCGAGTCTCTATGAGCAGATGCAAAAAGAATTGCAAACACGCAAGCAAGCAGAACTGCGCCTTCAGCAACAGGCGGAAGAGGAAAGGCTCTTGGCGATAGTTACCCAAAGGATTCGCTCAACTTTACATCTGCCAGAAATTTTAAACACCACTGTTGATGAAATGTATCGGGTTTTAAATTGCGATCGCGTCCTTGTGTATCGCGTTTATGCCAATGGCACAGGGGCAGTCATTGCCGAAGCGGTATCTCCTCAATGCCAGAAGATCTTAGATATTGTCTTTCCTGAAGAGGTCTTCCCACAAATTAATTACGATCGCTATGTTCAAGGCCGAGTGTTTGCCCTCAGTGATCGTCAATCCAACCCTCTTGAGGTGTTGCCCTGTCTCGTGCAGTTTTTAGAAGAAATCAATGTCCGCGCCAAACTCGTTGTTCCCATTGTCCAAAAGGATACGCTTTGGGGTTTACTGATTGCCCATCAATGCGATCGACCAAGGACATGGCAAGAGCGAGAAATTAGTCTGTTGCAAAAGGTTTCTAACCAACTGGCGATCGCCATTCAACAGGCAAGTTTGTTTGATCAGTTACAACAAGAATTAGGCGATCGGCAACAAGCCCAACAACAACTCACCGAACGCAACGAACAACTCGCCATTTCCAATCAAGAACTTGCCCGCGCCACTCGCCTTAAAGACGAATTTTTAGCGAATATGAGCCACGAATTGCGTACTCCCCTCAATGCCATCCTCGGCATGACTGAAGGGCTAGAAGAAGGAGTCTTTGGCGATGTCAGCGATGGTCAGATTAAAGCCCTAAAAACCATTGAACGTAGCGGCTCGCATCTACTAGAGCTAATCAACGACATTCTCGATGTCGCCAAAATTGAATCAGGACAGATCGAACTAGAATATAGCGTCGTCAACGTCGATTCACTCTGTCAATCTAGCCTTGCCTTTATCAAACAGCAAGCCCACAAAAGACGCATCCAACTACATACCAAACTCCCTAAAAACTGCCCTGAATTAACTGTCGATGAGCGCCGCATTCGCCAAGTGCTGATTAACCTGCTCAATAATGCGGTGAAATTTACCCCAGAAGAAGGCTCTATCCATCTAGATGTAAAGGTTGTGTCCCCTGCTACCACCGAAAAACCCGATAACCCCGACATTCAAGGCTATCTTCGCATCGCCATTACCGATACAGGCATTGGTATCTCCGCCGAAAATATTAGCAAACTATTCCAACCATTCATCCAAATCGATAGCGCCCTCAACCGCCAATATCAAGGCACTGGCTTAGGGCTTGCCCTCGTCAAAAGGATCGTGGAAATGCACGGCGGTAAGGTCAGCCTGACTAGCGAGATAGGGGTCGGCAGTTGCTTCATGGTTGATCTCCCCTATGTCAATGCTCATCACGATCTATTGCTGCCGCCTCAAGATCACTCCCCCACATCTTCTGGACAAACTACTTCACAAACTTCCCGTACTTTCACCATCCTATTAGTGGAAGATAATGAAGCCAATGTCATGACCATCTCTAGTTATCTAAGCGCCAAAGGCTACGAAATTCTCATTGCCAACAATGGACAAGAAGCCCTTGATATGGTGCGATCGGTGCAACCAGATTTGATCTTGATGGATATCCAAATGCCGATCATGGATGGCTTAGAGGCTACTCAAAAAATCCGTCAACTCCCTGACTTCGCTAACATACCGATTATTGCCCTCACAGCCCTAGCGATGGAGACTGATATCGAGCGTTGCCTTGCCGCAGGTGCAACTAGTTATCTCAGTAAGCCCGTCAAGATGCGGGAGCTAACTAACACTATTCAAAGAATGTTGAGTTCTTAACCCAAACATAGTGAGGCGGCGCTTTGCGCCGTCTCACTATGTTCGCTCGAAAATCTGCCACAAACTAATATAGAATCAAGTTCATTTAAGAGCTTTAGGAGTGGAAAATGAAATTTAATTTTGATTTCGATTTTGATTTTGATTTTGATTTTAAGTTTTATAAGCTGGCGGCGATCGCTTTAGGAATAATCGTCATAGCTGATAGCGCGATCGCCCAAACTCCTATTCCCAGAAATCTAGAACAAGTCGAAAATTGCGAAATCCTAATCGTCGGTGGTGGTGTCGCAGGTACAGCATCCGCTTACGAAGGATTATTGGCTGGGCGGACAGTCTGCATGACCGAGATTACCGATTGGATTGGTGGACAGATTACCTCACAAGGCACATCGGCATTGGATGAAGCTAAAAAACAACGCAATCTTTGGTTCTTTCCCCAAGGCTATACCGAATTTCGCAAACGAATTGAACAGAAGTATGGAAAACTAAACGCAGGAGATTGTTGGGTTAGTGTATCTTGTTTTATTCCCAATCATGCTCAGCAAATACTTGTGGAAATGTTGCAGGAAGCCGCTCAAAAAGGCAATGGCAAACTGAAATGGTTTCCGAATACCGTAATTAAAAAACTAGAAATGAGTGCTGATGGTAAATTAATCGATGGCGCGATCGCTATTCAACATCGTCCAGCCGAGAATACCGCACCGTTAAATACTGAGCCTCTTTCTCAAATTATCGAAGAAGCCTATCGCTACGAAAACTCGCCACGACTGCAAAAACAAACTATTCGCTTTGTTCCATTCAGGAATACTCAACCGCAAAAGCGCCCTAGTGATTGGTTTGTAATTGACTCTACCGAAACAGGTGAAATCATTGCCTTAGCCGATGTTCCCTATCGTTTAGGAATTGATCCGCGATCGCATCTCAATCCATCTTCACCTGTAACCAAGAATGACGCTTACTGCACCCAAGGTTTCACTTATACCTTTGCGATCGAACAAACTGAAGCGGCGCAACCACAAGTAAAACCGAGTTTTTACGATCGCTACTCACCCTATTACGGCTCTGACCCAAAACCGAATCTGGCTAACTTTGACAATATCTTCACCTATCGCCGTATCTGGAGCGCCGAAGCGGAAACTCCTAAGAAAAATGCATTTGGTGTCTCCTCAATGAAAGCAGGTGATATCTCGATGCAGAACTGGGTTTGGGGCAATGACTACCGCGCAGGAACTGATCAAGATAATCTCATTTACTCTAGGGAACAATTGCAAAAATCTGGACAATTGGAACCTAATAGCTGGATGGGAGGCTTGCGAACCGAAACCCTCAAAAGTGGCGAAGAAATTGCTTTAGGGTTCTATTATTGGCTAGTCGCAGGAACTACGGACTCCCAACAAACCACAAATTGGAAAAAGCCATTTCTAAATCATCGTTTATTAACTGGTTTAGAATCACCGATGGGAACGATGCATGGACTCTCCAAATATCCCTACATGCGTGAGTCACGGCGGATTATCGGCCGCCCTTCTTATGGCTATCCTGAAGGCTTTAGTATGTCGGAAATTGATGTTTCCCAAGTGGACTTTAGTACGGAAATCTATCGTCAGAATCTCTCTGAGAATACCTATCGCAATTTATGGAATGCCCTAGCAGGTTTGGAAACGACCAGCGCAATTAGAAATAATACAGCCCCCAACAAGATTCCCCGCCGCACCCGTTCCACTATTTATCCTGATGCGATCGGTATAGCTCAATATTATCTAGATTTTCATCCCTGCTTGAGTGAATATCCTGTCGAAAAAGCTGGCAATACGGAACGCGCAGGAGTTCGTAATGGACATGGAGCCGCTTTCCCCGGCCAGATTCCGTTGCGATCGCTGATTCCGCAAAAAATTGATAATTTGATCGTATCGGGTAAAAATATCGCCTATAGCTATATTGTCGCCGCAGGTTATCGCGTCCATTCCTACGAGTGGTCAGTGGGAGCCGCCGCCGCCACCACTGCTTCTTTTGCGCTTTCAGAGGGGATTATGCCCTATCAACTGATTGAGAATTTACCGAGAGTTAATCCAAAACTTACGCAATTACAACAAAAACTGGTCGCAAATAATAATGCGATCACGTTTCCTGATACTTCCATTTTTAATCTCAACTGGAGTGATTGGAAAATTTGGTAAAGCGCTAAAACTCCTTCAGCATCGATCCCATTTTACCACAATACCTAATTTTCGCTAGCTCCTAAGCCACACCATAGCGAGTATAGGGACGTTTATAGGGTGCTTGTAAACCTAGAATAATGTCTTCTTTAGGAATACCCATTTCCAGTAGTTCTTCCGCTATTTGAATATCAGTCATATTGCGCTGAATCCAAATTCTTTCATTTTTGATATCTAAGTGCATCACAGGGTTATATATACGGTCATAACCACTCCAACCAATATCTAAGATTTGGTAATGATCGCGGGTTGTGTCGCAAATAAGCTGCACTTCAATCTCTTCTTCGTTAGAAATATTATTTGCATACTTCATCAATAATTTCTGGATATTTTGACGATATTGTTCTAATTTTGCCATTGCACAATTACCTCATTAACCGAATCATAGATAATTAGTTTAACGTGATATTCTTGCACTGATTTCTTAGGAAACTCTCGGTCAAATAGCGATCGCCATGTTTGTACTGGCACTGCTAAAAATAATGTGCGATCGGGATCGCTAAGTTGTAAGGCTAGCTTATAATTGAGGAACTGCCCTAATGCTGCATGATAGTCAAATAGCTCAGATTCACCCAAAAAGCTTTTAATTTCAATCGCTATTTTTTCGTTACCTCGTTCTGCTGCTAATACTTGCTCAGCCCCTAAGTCTATAGATAGTCTATCTTTTCCAAACTTTATCGTCAATGGATCGTGGGTGATGTGCCACCCCTCTTTTTGCAGAGCATTTCTGACCGCGTTGTGAAAAATATCTCTTGCTGACATATTTCTTTCTCGTTGCCTCCTAATTCTGTCGCGAAATTCATTATATAATTTCATAAATGTCAGCAATAAAAGATGTAATGGTAATTCATAGATTACCACTACATCTTTTATTGCAAGAAGGAGAGCTTTGAAAATCGCTATATTAGCGTTTCTTGATATCTTTCGCCATGTTTAGAAAAATATCCATACTTGAATCTACGCGAGTATTCGATTTATTTGGCTCAAATGTTTTGGGTTGAGGTGCTGATTCCGTTTCTTGATTCTTAGCAGCCTTAATTTCACCATCTGCCATCTTTTCAGTAGCGGTGACAGCAACCATCATTTCAGGAAGTTTGACACCGTTAACGGTTGCAAATGTTTTTTTGACAGCTTTAGGAGTTCGCATGTAGTCGATATCACCAAAGGTTTTCGCTGAGTCTTGATCGAGAAAGTAAGACGACTCTTTCTTGTCAGCGTCGTCTTTTTTATCTTTTTTGCCAAATAAGCCAAAAAGAGCCATGTGTCTATACCTTTTTCTAAATTTTGATTGAATTTGCTTTTATATTGCGTTATGTAACATTTTAGCAATATAAGTCCACAAGTATAAGTATGTATGCACATAAAACTCAAAATTGTTTGAGATACTCCCTTAAAACCCAAAAAATAGCGGTGCGGCGCGA